>CAZIZJ010000082.1:0-5815 GCA_964543675.1 uncultured Acholeplasma sp.
GCTTTATTCATCTGGCGGCGGTACTGACACGCGATTTGTTTTCCAACTAACAACCAATCTTGGTAATCATCGAATTGTTCTTAATGTGACGGATGATCAAAAACCATACATGTATACCGATAAAAATGTGACAACGAACTTCTATGATGATATTGTCTTTAGATTTGATCAGTTTGGAGCCAACTTTGTTGGCATCTATGGTCCGCAGTTTGCAGAAATTACGCCAGATGATTATACGTATGAAAATGGTGTCTTAACGATTCATTCTGAATATGTCACTCGCATTTTCTCAAATGACTTTAACAGAAACCATATCTTCTTGACTTACCGCTTTGATAGTGGTACATTTACTTATTTCGGATTGTTTTCAATTAGAAAATAAAAAAACACAATGGCATCATTGTGTTTGAATGAATAGTTTAACATGATTGACATCATATATGAATATGGTGTCATTTTCTTTATGGACTTTGACGGCATGTTTTTCGAGCCTTTCCATCAAATCAGCATACATTGCGTGAGGTACATAAAGTTCATAGGATTTGAGTCCTACCGTGTTGGGCGGATTGTTTGGTATGTTTGTCCCGTTCCAAACATTAAAGCCGATGTGATGGTGATAGTTTTTATCACTGACAAAGTGTGCATGTGGTCCATAAGTCATCGTTGATTTAAAACCTAAAGTTTCAACAAAGAATTTGATGGCATCACCTATGTTTGAAACATGCAGATGAATATGTCCCATGATAGTTTGATCAGGAATCCTCTCAAATGGCTCATTTAACGCGTTTTTAATTAAATCCTGATAGTTCATCGGTGCATTGACGATATCATCGAAAGACGGCCATTCTGATGTGTCCTTATCGGCATAGAGTTCAATGCCGTTGCCATCCGGATCGTCTAAATAGAGTGCTTCGCTAATGCCGTGGTCTGCACCACCGGTAACAGGAATCTGGTGTTTAATGAAGTGCTTGATGATTTGACCAAGATGTGCTCTTGAGGGAAGCAGTACCGCATAATGATATAAACCGGTTGTACGTATTTTTGGGGCTGCCAGTGGATTATGAATGAGTGTGATGAGTTTATGGTTATTGTTGGTACCTAGTACATAAACGGAATCTTTTTGAGTGATTAGTTTTAACCCAAGCGCTTGCTGGTAAAAGGTTAAAGAACGCTCAATATCTTGAACCATCAAGGTAACGTTTTTTACATGCATAAAGTCTTTTGAATGAAAGTTTTTCATAGGCTGCCTCCGTAAAGGTATTATATCAATAATCTAGACATTTTAGAAGAAGGCACTTTGAAGTAACCAAGTTACCAAGAAAATAAAAGTTTATGGATAGGTATTTCCGTACTATAGATTGGGTATTGATTTTTAATACCACAACTGATATAATAATGACATCATATATGGTGTCATAGTGAGGAGTAGTATGTCTACTATAGATAAGCTGTATATGAGAATAATGACCAGACCCGTAAAATCTGATATTTCGTTTACCGAAGTAAATAATTTTTTACTGGATTTAGGATTTATTAGAAAACCAAAAGGTGGTGGCAGCCACATTGTTTACAAACATATATTATTAGAGGAAAACTTAACTATTCCATCGAATAGAAAGCATTTAATAAAAATATATGTTAAACAAATTCAGGAAGCAGTATATATTTTAGAAAGGAAGAAATATGATGAATAGAAATTATCGATTTATTGTTTATTCTGTTACATTTGAAGACGGTTCAGTCGAATGGGCTGCTGAATATCCTGATTTAAATGGCATTCTAGGTGCAGGATTAACGATTGAAGAAGCAATCAGTGAGGCTGAGATATTTAAAAATGTTTACTTAGATTGGCTAGATGATGAAGGAAAACCTTATCCAGAGCATCGGTTTGATCCGAGCGTTTCGGGAAGACTCACTGTAAGATTATCTAAAGCATTACATCATAAGGTTATATTTCAGGCAGAACGAGAAGGTGTTTCAATTAATCAGTGGATTAATGAAATACTGGCAAAGGAAATTGGTTATATAAGTGCAAAAAACAAGTAATTCATGATACGACGCATTCAATACCACAAAGTTTACCTCGTTTGTGGTATTTTTTGACTGATAAAGTAACTTTTCTGATTATTTATGCAAAGGTTTTAACGTATTAAACACTTCATGAAATTACTTCAAAAAAGTGGTTGACACTACCTATCATAAATGATAGAATAAATACGCGTGTAAACACACCAAAGTGGCAGAATTTAATTCGTACCACATACTTATATGAAGAAGGAGGTCGTGTTATGGCAGCGAAGAAAGTCGTCAAGCAAGTTAAACTACAGATTCCTGCGGGAAAAGCAACGCCAGCCCCACCAGTTGGTCCAGCACTGGGACAGGCTCAAATTAATATTCCGCAATTTGTCAAAATGTTTAATGATATGACACAACACATGTTAGGGTACATTGTACCGGTTGTAATTTCTGTTTATGATGATAGAACATTTTCAATTGTTACAAAAACACCACCAGCTTCTGACTTGCTGAAAAAAGCAGCGAACATTCAATCAGGCGCAGCAAATGCGAAGAAAGATAAAGTTGGCTCAATTACAAAAGCACAGTTAGAAGAAATTGCAAAAACGAAGATGCCGGATTTAAACGCATATTCTGTTGAGGCAGCGATGAACATCATTGCAGGTACTGCAAGACAGATGGGCATTACAATTAAAGAATAATTTAGAAAATTTATTAGTTTCTAAGTTGTGGGAGGAATTCCCGTTATACCACATTTAGGAGGAAAATCATGAAAAGAGGAAAGAAATACTTAGAAGCTGCAAAGCTTGTCGATAAGTCAGTTAAGTATGCAGGACTTGCTGCAACTGAACTTGCTAAAAAGACTTCTGTTTCTAAGTTTGATGCAACCGTTGAAGTCGCATTCCGCTTAAACGTTGACCCTAGAAAAGCTGACCAAAACCTTAGAGGGGCTATTAGCTTACCTCATGGAACCGGTAAAACTGTCAAGGTTGTCGTTATTGCAAAATCTGATAAGGCTAAAGAAGCTTTAGCAGCTGGTGCAGATGCAGCAGGCGATGTTGAACTGATCGAAAAGATCAGCAAAGGTTGGTTCGATTTTGATGTGATGGTCGCAACCCCTGATATGATGGCTCAATTAGGTAAATTAGGTAGAGTGCTTGGTCCAAAAGGATTAATGCCAAACCCTAAAACCGGAACCGTTACATTAGATGTTGCAAAAGCTGTTGAAGAAATTAAGGCTGGTAAAATTGAATATAGAACTGACAAAGTCGGTAACATTCATGCACCAATCGGAAAAGTTTCATTTGATGCGAATAAACTACATGAAAATATGCTTGCAATTTACGCACAGTTAATTCGAATCAAACCAGCAACCGTCAAAGGCACATACATCAAAAATATTAGCGTTTCTACAACCATGGGACCTGGTATCCATGTTGATGAACAGTTAATTAGAAAGTAACACAATATTTGAATATTTACCAAAGACAGTAGCTGTTTTAAAAACTTAATTTGCTACCGAGGAAAAATAAACTGGAACTTATTTTCTCTCTTTGTATGTCTTTAGGAATAGAAGAGGGATTTTATTTTAATTAATAAAATTCAAAAAGATGAAACCTTATAAAGGAGGCACAAAGATGAACAAAGCAATCGCACGTAAAGCGAAAGACGTTGAAATCTTAGTTGAAAAACTTAAGACCGCTAAAACAGTTGTCATGTTTGAATACATCGGATTATCAGTCGCAAACTTTATGTCATTAAGAACTGATCTTCATAAGCAAAATATTGAAGTTAAAGTTTATAAAAACAATATCACAAGACGTGCCGCAGATATCGCAGGATTCGGCAGTCTAACAGCATCATTGGTTGGACCTCTTGCAGTAGCAATCTCATACGATGACATTGTTGCACCAGCAAAGAGTATTGCAGATTTTGCTAAGAAAAACAAAACGGTTGTGATAAAATCTGGTATTATCGAAGGCGAAGTTGTTGGTAATGTCGAGCTATTAGCGCTGGCAAATCTACCATCAAGAGAAACTTTGTTAACACAATTAGCGGCTGGATTATTAATGCCGATCAAAGAACTTGCAGTTGGCTTAAATATGCTGACTGAACAAGCAAATTAATTATAATTTAAAGGAGAAAATATAATGGCTAAATTAACAAAAAAAGCTTTCGTTGAAGCTTTAAAAGAAATGTCTTTATTAGAAATCAAAGAATTAGTTGACGGATTAAAAGAAGAATTCGGAATCGATCCAAGTGCTGTTGCAGTTGCTGCAGGTCCTGCTGTTGCTGCCGTTGTTGAAGAAAAGACTGAATTTGATGTCATCTTAAAATCATTTGGCGACAAGAAAATCGAAGTTATTAAAGTTGCTCGTGCAACAACTGGTCTAGGACTAGTTGAAGCGAAGACTTTAGTTGAAACAGCTGATGCAGTCATCAAAGAAAAAGTTAAGAAAGAAGAAGCTGATAAAATCAAGGCTGACTTCGAAGCTGCTGGCGCAACAATCGCTATCGTTTAATTGATAAATTATACGTGTTTTAAAACCTGAGGGAAAACCTTGGGTTTTTTCACATCTATAAAGGAGGGTATGATGAGTCATTATTTTATAAACGATCCGAATTTAGAAAGTAAAGAAAGCACTTATCATGCAACGCTTTTTGACATGCAATTTAAGTTTATCTCAGATAAAGGCGTTTTTAGTCAAAACGGCTTAGACTACGGAACAAAAGCCTTATTAACCAACTTGTTGCTTAAGGAAAATACACAAAACATATTGGATGTTGGCTGTGGTATTGGCGTCATTGGCATCATCTTGAAAAAGAAATATCCTGAACTTGATGTGACGATGATTGACGTCAATTTAAGAGCGCTGGAACTGGCAAGAAAAAATGCCAAGCTAAATGGTGCTGAAGTGGACATCATCGTATCGGATTTATACGATAATGTCAACCAGAAATTTGATGTCGTCATTTCCAATCCGCCGATTAGAGCAGGCAAGAAAATCATCTATAAGCTCTATAGTGATGCAAGAAACCATTTAAATGATGGTGGTTCACTTTGGATTGTCGTTAGAAAACAGCACGGTGCCAAATCAACAGTCGATTTTCTAAAAACGTTGTATCAAACGGTCCTTGTTGTTAAAAAGGATAAGGGATTTTACATTATACAGGCAAAATTGCAGTAAATGTAATTTACTAGTTGACGTGGTTGTATTATTTGTGGTAAAATTATAAAATGCATAGAAATGGTCTCTTTATATATTAATATATATATAAAGTAGGCAAATAGGTTCCCCAAAGAACGATAGGAGCGTGAATTCATGGGATATAAAACCGTCAAATACGGAAAAAAAGCAGAACGTCGTAACTATTCAAAAATGTTACATCAGGTAGAATTACCAAATCTTATCGAGATACAAACATTATCATTTGATGAATTTGTAAAAACAGGAATCAACGAATTATTATTAGATATTTCCCCAATTGAAGGACACAATGGGGATTTAAAATTATATTTTGAAGAAAGCTTTTTAGCTGAACCTAAATATACTATCTCTGATACTAAACTTCGTGATCTAAACTACTCAAGACAACTATCAGCGAGAGTTAAACTTGAAAACGCTGTAACTGGTGAGGTCAGAGAATCCACTGTTTTAATGACAGACTTACCGATGATGACACCATCAGGTACATTTATCATCAATGGTGCAGAGCGTGTTGTTGTCTCACAAATCGTCAGATCATCTGGCGTATACTATACATCAGAACTCGATAAAAAAATTAACGCGATTAAATA
>CAZIZJ010000083.1:0-5802 GCA_964543675.1 uncultured Acholeplasma sp.
CACAATCTGTACGTATTCTTTGAATTCTTTGTATGACGTTATTTTAAATGTGTTTATACTTGAACTTCCCGAAATAGGTTTGATAAATAATGGAAACTTTGTGCTGAGATTTACCTGATCTATTTCATATCTTTGTGGAACAGGAAATTTGTTTTTTTCCATAAACTCTTGTGTTTTAATTTTATCTCTACAAATTGACACTACCTCTTCACTCGAGATTAGTACAACTGCTTTAGTCTTTTTTTCAATAATATACTTGTTTTTTGCAAGTAACAAAAGATCTGTATCTATCGTTGGAACAATTATCTTAATTTCTTTTTCATTAGAGACTCTAATTATTTCTGAAATGTAGTTATGCTCACTAATCTTTGGTAACATTACTTTATCATCAGCAAAATAAAGCGCTGGTGCTAAATCATCACAATCACCTGCAATAATCCTACTTTTAACATTCAAATCTCTTGCAGCTTTTTGAAAGAGTAGAACTTGTTCAACTCTTCTACCAACACTCAGTATCAATACATTATATTGTTCCATAGTCTATTCTTCATTCCCTTCAAAATATTCCATTGTTGCTGATGTTTGAGAGTTAATATCATCTCTGAATAAGACTTTCTTTATGGTTCTTAAAATAATAGCAGTATCTTTTAAAAAAGTAATCTTCTCAATGTATTTAAGATCATACTCAAACTTTTGTTTCCATGTAATCGCATTTCTCCCACTTACCTGTGCTAATCCAGTAAGCCCCGGTCTAACCAAATGCCGGTTTTTTTGTTCTTCGTTATATCGTGGTAAATATTCAACCAGTAACGGTCTTGGACCAACTATGCTCATATTGCCTTTGAAAATATTAAAGATTCCAGGTAATTCATCTAAACTTGTTGATCTCAAGAATTTACCAAATTTAGTTAATCTTATCTCATCTGGCAATAGATTTCCATCATGATCTTTCTTATCCGTCATTGTTCTGAATTTGTACATTGTAAATATTTTTTCATTTTTCCCAGGTCGCAATTGTTTGAATATAATTGGGGAACCTAATTTAATTCTAACAAGTATTGCAATCACTAAAATAAACGGACTCAACACAATCAGTGCTAATAGTGCAACTAGAAAATCAAATGGTCTTTTAACAACAACTTCATAAAAAGTTCTCTTTCTATTCATATTTCCATAATTCCTTGATGATTCCAATAATTCTATCTAAATCATTGTCAGTCAATTTTGTATCACTCGGTAAACAAATACCATTCTTAAATAATGTTTCAGATACGTCTTTTCCAATGAAATCATTATCTCTAAACAGTGGTTGTAAGTGCATTGGTTTCCATGCGAGTCTAGATTCTATATTCTCTTTTTCAAGTGCCATCATAATATCAAGTGGTTTTATCTTACTTTTTTCAATTTGTATCGATGTTAACCAACAATTTGAATCACAATCTTCACTCATTGGCATAAAACTGATTTCTTTAATATCACTTAAACCTTTTTTGTAGTATTCAAATATATATTTTTTTTTCTCGATTCTTGATTTAAGTACCTTCATTTGACCACGACCGATACCTGCCAAAATATTAGACATTCTATGTGTATAACCAACTTCTTTGTGCTCAAAATATCTCGCATCTTCTTTTGCTTGTAGCGACCATCTTTTGGCTGTTAAAATATCTTCTTGTTTTTTTGATAAAAGCATACCGCCAGTTGAAGTTGTAATAATTTTGTTGCCATTAAAACTTAAAATTCCGTAGTCTCCCAGTGTTCCTGTGTGTCTATTTTTATAAAATGTTCCAAGAGATTCTGCTGCATCTTCAATTAATGCTGCACCGTGTTCTTTACAAATAGCTACTATTTCGTCCATTTTCGCTGACATTCCATAAATATGAACAACTAATACTGCTTTTGCATTTGGATACTTTTTAAATGCTTCTTTTAAGTATTCTGGACTCATATTCCAAGTATCAAGTTCGCTATCGATAAACACTGGAGTTGCTTTTTCATATAGAATTGCGTTTGCTGTTGCAACATATGTCTGCGTTTGACAAAAAACAATATCGTCTTGTTTCACACCAGCAAGTTTTAATGCGAAGTGTAGACTTGATGCACCACTATTTAATGCAACAGCATATGGGGAACCTGTAAATTCACAGACATCCTTTTCAAACCCATCAAGATTTGCTCCAACTGGCGAAATCCAGTTGGTATCAAATGCTTCTTTGATAAATGCTAATTCATAATTCTCTTCACTCATATGAGGGGAAGCTAAGTAAATTCTTTTATTCATAAATGTCCTCGCGTTGTACAAAAATTCTTCTAATAATATCTACAATTCTTATCAAATCATCATTTGTCATCTTTGTATCACTGGGTAAGCAAATACCGTGATTAAATATGTATTCTGCGACATTATCCCCTACATAATCAAACTCTTGATAATATGGCTGCAAGTGCATTGGTTTCCAAACTGGTCTTGATTCTATATTTTCATTTTCTAGTGCAATCATAATATCTATTGGCTTTATTTTACTATCACTTTTGATAAGCGCACTAGATAACCAGCAGTTAGCAAATTGCCAATCATTTTGTGGCATCATTTCAATTTCTTTAATATCGCTTAAATGTTTTTTGTAAAATTCATAGATATATCTTTTTTTATCTACTCTTTGATTAAGTATTTTAAGTTGTCCTCTGCCAATCCCTGCAACTACATTGCTCATTCGATAGTTAAAACCTAATTCTGAGTGTTCATAGTGTCTTGCTTTATCTCTTGCTTGAGTTGACCAAAATCTAACTTTTTGAATTCTCTCTTCATTGTTTGATAGCAACATGCCACCACCAGATGTGGTTATGATTTTATTACCATTAAAACTTAAAATACCATAGTCACCAAAACTTCCAGTTGGAATACCTTTATAGGTGGTTCCTAATGATTCTGCAGCATCTTCAATTAATGTCACATTATATTGCTTGCAGACTTTAACAATCGGATCCATATTCGCGGATAACCCGTATAGATGAACAACGATAACTGCTTTGGTATTTGGATATTTTTTTAGTGCTTTTTCCAAATGTTTGGGACTCATATTCCAAGTTTCTAAATCACTATCAATAAATACCGGTATTGCTTTTTCATACATGATTGGATTAGCAGATGCAGAAAACGTTAAAGACTGACACAATACAATATCTCCTTCTCTAACACCACAGGCTTTAAGTGCCATATGGATTGCTGCAGTACCAGAAATGAGTGCAGCAGCATGTTTAACGCCAATGAGATTAGCAATTTCATTTTCAAATTCATTGACATTTTTACCGAGTGGTGCAATCCAATTGGTATCAAATGCTTCCTTGACATATTCTTTTTCATAACCTTCATCGCTCATATGTGGCGAAGCTAAGTAAATTTTCTCTTTCATACGCTATCCTTTAAGTGAAGAAATAAACTATTTTACTTTTATCATAATCAACATCCATCAATTTTCTATAGATTGATTTATGATTTGTATAACTTGATATTAGAATACCATCATGATTTATGCTCTTTATATCTTCTTTAGCTATAATGGTTTTATTAACTAACGTTTTTCCCACCTTACTGAGATCATCATCAATAACACTAACAACATTTAATGGGATGTTGGCATCATCATTAATTGTTTGAAGTAATATTTCTGCTACTTCTCCAGCACCATACAAAAGAATTGATTTGAATCCTTGATTAGAAATATTGTTTAGAAACTCTAAAACATCTTCCTTTGCTGATTTATAGATTCTTTGCGTATCTCTTAAATAACCAATATTCAATACTTTCTTTCTTTCAATGCCGGCTTTAGTAATGTGATATTGAACCACTTTGCTGGATTTATATTCTTTTTTTAAATAGCCTTTTGTTTCATATGTGTCTAAATAGCCATTAATCATAGAAACAGCCACACTTAAAATGCGACTGAGTTCTCTTTGCGTAATATCTGGTTTCTTTTCAATTGTTTCCAATACAATGTATTCTTTGTATATTGGTGTTGGTTTAAAGAAATTATTACTTTTCAAAACGCTTACCCCTTTGTTTGTTTTACGAACAAATACATTATATCATGACATTTTATTTTTTCAAAGTATTTGTAATGTAATTACACAATAATTGCAATTATTCTTAAAGTCCTTGATCAACCATTGCATGATATATGCTTAAAAAGGCGGTAATATTGGCTCCTTTTACTAAATCAAATTTATTATTAAACTTTACCGCTGTTTCGTGTACTTTTTTAAATATGTTATTCATGACCTCTTTTAGTTTCTGATTAACTGTCTCAAAACTCCACTGCGTATGCGTGGCATTTTGTTGCATCTCAAAGCCAGAGACCGTTACTCCACCTGCATTAGCCACTTTACCTGGTACAAACAAAACCTTGTTATCAATTAAGTAGTGTGTTGCATCAAGAGTTGTTGGCATGTTTGCACCTTCTAAAACTGCTAACACATTGTTTTTAACCAAGTGTTTTACATCAACTAACTCTAATTCATTTTGTGTTGCACAAGGTAGTGCAATATCACATGGCACTTCCCATAATGCTTTGGGATTTGTATTAAATCCAGTATTCGGGTATTTATCCAAATAAGTCTTGATTGAAAGTTTGGTATCTCTAATCGCTTTTAAAAATTCAACATCCAAACCATTTTCATCATAAACAACACCATCAATTGATGACATTGCAATAACTTTTGCACCTGAACTACTCGCTTTTTGAGCCGCTGGTATTGAAACATTGCCAATACCTGAAATAATGATTTTTTTACCTCTTAAGTTGGTTTGGTAGTAGTGGTTTAAAACAGCCTCAGTTATATAAATAAGTCCATATCCGGTTGCTTCAATTCTGACATAACTTCCACCATAATTAACACCTTTAGAAGTGATGACACCATTATGTCTGCCAGTTAACTTCTTATACATACCAAACATATATCCTATTTCTTTTGTGGACACGCCTGCATCTGCCGCCGGTATATCAAAATCAGGTCCAGAGTATTTAACGAGTTCTATCATGAACGCTTGACAAAATCGTAAAATTTCACCATCACTTTTTCCTCTTGAATCAAAATCAGCACCACCCTTAGAACCACCTAAAGGCAATCCAGTTAATGCATTTTTAAATGTTTGTTCAAATGCTAAAAATTTAAAAATAGCTTCGTTTACTTTGGGATTAAATCTGAGTCCACCTTTATAGGGACCAAGCGCTTGATTAAATTGCACCTTATACCCCTTATTCACCTGAATGATGCCGTGATCATCTTGCCATATGACTTTAAACGATATGCTTCTATCTGGTTCTACCACTCTTCTAATGATATTCGATGCTTCAATCGATGGATCATTTTCAACGACTTCATCAATTGATTCGAAAAACTCTAATATCGCTTGAAGATATTCTTTTTGGAAACTATATTTGACTTCGAATTCTTTGTATACTGTTTCTAGATGTTTATTCAATTTTACTTACCCTCTTTTTTATTTATAATCCAAAATACTTGTAAATGCCCGTTACTTCGTCTGTATTTTTATCACTAGTGATTGCTTGTAATCTTTTTTTCGTATCTTTAGGTTTCTTAAATATTTGTTTGAATATTCTGATCATCCATGCCCATGGCAATAACCATGGATGTTTTTTTAAGTATGGATATGCTTCTTGAATGTTTTCTCTTGCAGGAAAAAGTTCTTGCATGAAATACCCGAATTTTGATTTTTTCTTTCTCGTCAGCTCATGCGCCTTTTTAGTAATATATTTGTCATGTCTGCTGCCCTTACCATGA
>CAZIZJ010000084.1:0-5784 GCA_964543675.1 uncultured Acholeplasma sp.
CAAAACTCAATACTCCACTGGTCAATATCAATGACTCTGACGACATCACCGTATTTTTCTCCAAAAAGCATCATTGCCCCCATCTTTTTTGCCTCATCAATTGGCAAGACATGGGTCTTCACTTCAAATGCTTGATTGATTTTGTCTTTAACAATCTTTTCGATTGCTAAAATCTGGTTACCACTGATTGCCTCATAATGATTAATGTCAAAGCTTAGCTTATTTGGTCCATTAAATGATCCTTGCTGATTGGCATGACTGCCTAACACTTCTTTAATTGCTTGATGCAATAGATGGGTTGCTGTATGGTTTCTTTCGGTTAACGATCTTGTTTCTTTATCAACAATTGCCAGTACGTCGTCATTTTCTTCAAAAGATTCGGTTTCAATGACATGCAGGAACTGCCCGTGCGGCAATTTAATGACGTCTTTGACGACTAAGCCATTGATTGTTCCACTATCAGCAATCTGACCACCACTGGTTGCATAAAATGGCGTTTGATTTAAAACAATACCTGTATCAAATACTTTAATTACTTTCGCTTCTGTCTGCAGTAACTCATAACCAACAAAGTTTGATTCCTCTTTAAAATTAAGATATGCTTCATCCTGAGATTTCATCGTACTCTTAATGTTTCTTGCACTTCTGCTTCTTGATTTTTGTTCCAAAAGTGCTTTTTCAAAACCCTTGATGTCGACTTTTACTTTATGCTCTTCTGCATACTCTAAAGTAAGTTCAATCGGAAAACCATAGGTATCATATAGTTTAAATGCCTCATCACCACTTAGACTATTGTCCTTAATGGAAGCAAGCAAATGTTTTTCACCGTCTAAAATGGTTGAGAAAAACTTTTCTTCTTCCTTAAGAATGATCTTTTTAACGATTTCTTTGGTTTCAATTAAGTTCGGATAAAACGACTGCATCATGTCAACAACCGTATCAACTAATTTAAATAGGAACGGTTCATTTAATCCCAGTGTTCTACCGTATTTAACAGCTCTTCTTAAGAGTCTTCTTAAAACATAGCCTCTACCTTCATTAGATAATGTTGCACCATCTGAAACAGCAAAAACCAATGTCTTTAAATGATCAGATATGACCTTGAATGACATTTGTCCATCATACAGAACATTTGATAGTTCTGAGGTTTTTAAAATCACTGGATAATGTAAATCCGTTTCAAAGTTAGTCTTTGTTCCTTGAATGACGCAAGCAAATCGCTCTAACCCAGCACCGGTATCAATGTTCTTATTAGGAAGTTCTTTATATTGGTCTCTTGGTTTACTAGGATCTGCATTATACTGTGAAAAGACGATGTTCCAAATTTCAATAAATCTTTCATTTTCTAAATCCTCTTTAATCAGCTCAACACCACGCTGATCATAAGACTCGCCACGGTCAAAAAAGATTTCAGTATCCGGTCCTGCAGGACCAGCACCAATTTCCCAGTAATTTGTTGCCAAAGGAATAAGGTGCGCTTCATCAACACCGCATCTAATCCATGCATCTCTTGCAACTGTATCATCAGGATAATACGTCATATACAGTTTTTCTTTAGGAAAACCATAGTATTTAGGACTGGTTAACAGTTCAAAGCCAAATTGGATAGCCTCTTCTTTGAAATAATCGCCAATGCTAAAATTACCCATCATCTCAAAGAAAGTATGGTGCCTTGCAGTCTTGCCGACATTTTCGATGTCATTGGTCCGAATACTCTTTTGGATATTAGCAATCCTTTTTGATTTTGGTGTCTCCGTACCATCAAAGTATTTCTTTAATGGGGCTACACCGGCATTTATCCAAAGTAGTGTCGGATCGTCAACCGGAATTAACGATGCCGAAGGTTCAATTAAATGTCCTTTTGATTCAAAAAACTTTAACCAAGTTTCTCTAATTTCTTTTGATGTCATAAAACGCATGTTTCCTACCTCCAAAAATATAAAAGTCCTTAAAAGATATCATCTTCTAAGGACGTATGATTTATACGCGGTACCACCTTAGTTCACTAAAAATTTAGTGCACTTCATTCAATGCTGTTAAAGCCAGCGTACTTTCGCTCCTAAGATAGCTTTCATCTCATCATTTATCACTTTTCACCAACCAGTGACTCTCTTTAAAATAACTTCGATTACTCTTCTTAATCATTGCATACTTAATTTTAGCATAAAAACTATGATTAAACACTTATTTTTATGATTTTATTGGTTTAAATACAATTTTAGAATCTTCTACAGTCACTTCAAAACAATCATTTGGTTTAAGATTCAGTTTTTTTCTGATTTGTTTGGTCAAGTGAAACAATGTAGCCATTCGATGTTTCAATACGCTGACTAATACCTGTTGTCAATAATAAAACTCACCACTACAGTGAGTTATTGATTGCTAAATTGTATCCGACCGGATTTGAACCGACGATCTTTCCCTTCGGAGGGGAACGCTTTATCCAGTTAAGCTACGGATACTTACTTTATAAAAACCATTTTTTGATGATCTAGTCCTGCTTCTTTATACTTTTTACCTACCATCTTAAAACCTAATCCTTTATAAAAAGGAATCACTGGTATTTGTGCAGAAACTGCTAAAAATTCATGTTTTTCCTGAAAGTACTGCATGATTTCAGTCGCGAAACCTTGTCCTCTAAATGTCTTTTTAGTTGCCAGTCTTCCGACATATAGCTGGTCATGATGCTTAATCAACCTAGCATACGACACAATATGTCCACCTCTTTTAATAAATACGTGCTGTGCTGTTACATCAAATTCATCAATATCAACAACATAGATTTGTTGTTCAATTTCCAATAATTCATGATTCGTTAATTCATCAAAAGTTTTTGAGAATACCATCTTTATACCTTCAGTGTTTTAAATAAGTACATTGCTCCTGCAGTACCGAATAAGCCAATCAATGCATATCTAACAAAATCAAAGTATACATTATCAACTGAGATTAAATCAAATAAGAAACTTAAACCAACATATAATATCAATACGCCGGTTCCACCAATCAATGCACGCCATAAGATGTTAATCCCAGTCGCTTTTTGATTATACTGGATTTTGAACTTGTCAATCAAGTAACCAAACATGAAGCCAAATAAACCGCCAACCGCTACATACATGTTTTTCACTTCGTCATAAGGTAACCCTAACAATGAAACAAGAAAGACGATAATCAATAATGGAATCATCAAGAGTAAACCGAATTTATGTTTTTTATCGCCCATTAAATCAACAACTTTTGACATAGCAAAGGCGATGACAATCCCAACAATGACACCAACAATCACATCGGTTGGATAATGCTGACCTAAATAGACTCTAGTAAACGGTACAATAATGATGATTGCCAGTAAAACCCAATTCAACCATTTCGTTTTACGACCGTAAGTTCGGTGAAGCACCGTTGATACGACTGCTGCGTTTTGTGCATGTCCTGACGGAAACGAATGACCCACTGTTGTCGACATAGTGACATTTAAACTCGGATCGATCGTATATGGTCTTGGTCTTGCAAAAATTCCTTTTAACAAATCATTGGTTACTGCAGAAAATATAAAGACAAATACTAATTTGAATGCTATTTTCTTATTGAAAAACCAGTATAAAACTAAACCGACAGCGATAAAGAACGTTTGATCGCCTAATTGCGTTAATCCATGGACCAATGTGTCCATGAACGGTGATCTCATCCCTTGTATAAACCTAATTATCTCTAATTCAAATTCCATTACTTATTCTCCTTTTTAAGTTTTTTTACTTTGAGTGCCTTTTTCTTCTTCTTAAGCTGCAATTTAATTTGCTTGACTAAACTTTCGTCTTCCTTAGAAAGTTTAAGTACCGAAAACTCAGGACGCTTTTTCCAAATTCTAAAACCTAAAACCTTACTTAAATACTTTTCTTCATACATCTTGTTAATAATCATTTTACCAGCTAAATACCCAAGCTCCTCTTTTTCATCCTTGAAACTACTATCAAACTTAAGTACTTCCAAATAGTCCATGATACTTCGTTCAAATGCTGCTCGTGCTGTAAAATCAATGATGTTGACATCTAAATTGTCGTAGATGAATGGGTTAAAGTTCGCATCCAGTGCGACGGCAAAGATTAAATTGCATTTATCTGCAATCAGTGGTTCTACTGGATAATTATCTAGCATACCACCATCCACATAACTGAATCCATCAACTTTGGTTGGTCCAAAAATAACTGGAATTGATGCCGATGCCAATACCCCTAAATATGGATTTTCCATCTGATTCAACTGAAAAACTTTCTTTTCCATGGTATCGGTTGCCAATTGGTGAAACATGGATGTTTTAGAATACATCAGTGCCGCTGTCGCGTGACCTCGATATTTTGAACGCTTGACTTGCTTAATGTCAATCTTTTCAAAAAGTGTTTTAGCCAACGGTTCTAAAGAATATGCTCTGCTTTCTTGTTTAAAAATTGATCCCTTTGTACCAAAGACATTGTCTTGGTCAATTTCTTCCCAAATGGTATGCATTTTCTTATGGTTTTTCTTACTCATTAAAAGGATTGTATTAATGGCACCAATCGAGGTGCCAGAAATGCTTTTAACGTGTTTTAATAGTTTCGCTTCCTCAAGTGCTCTAATTACACCTAACTGATACGCACCCTTGGCTCCACCACCACCGAGCATTAAGCCAATTCTAACCTTGCTCATTTGTTTTTCTTCCTTAAATCCTGAAGCTGTTCTCTTTTTAAATCACGCTCTTTAATCGCTTCTCTTTTATCATATAGCTTCTTACCCTTAGCAACAGCAATCTCCAACTTGATCAACCCTTGATGAAGTTGTACCTGCATCGGGATGATGGTATAGCCTGAACGTTCTTTTAAACCAATCAGTTTATTGATTTCGTGCTTATTGAGTAAAAGTTTTCTCGTTCTGGTTTCTTCATGATTAAAAATAGATGATGCTTCAAACTTGGCAATATGCATATTTAAAACAAAGATCTCACCATCTCTAAATGTTACATATGCTTCATTGATTGAAACCTTGCCTGCTCTAATGCTTTTGACTTCGCTGCCTTGAAGTTGGATGCCGGCGACAAATTTCTGCTCAATATGATATTCAAAAGTAGCTCTTTTATTGGTCGATAGAACTTTCAATGCATCTCTTTCCTTCATTTTTGATTACTCTTATTGTATCATGAAACACTATCTAAAAAAGTCCTAGACTTTAAGTTTTCTTCCGTTTTTTACTTTTAGATTTGAAATGTCTATTGCTGCGGCTAAGATCCTTTAGGACATCCTTTTTCTTGCTGGTATTTACTTTTTCAGGCTGTTTTTTATCATTTTGTCCAATCGTAAAATCAATGCGGTAATCAACCATATCAATATCGATTAACTTGACAATAATCAAGTCACCTAAACGATATCTTTTACCTCTATCAGTGAAGAACAATAAATTCTCTTCATCATAGATTAAATACTGATTGACGTTTCTGACATTGACAAATCCTTCAATACCGGAATTCAGTTTGACGAAAAAGCCGCTTGGCATCATTTGAACAATCGATGCTTCAAATGATTTACCGATGAACGGTTTCATGTATTCGCAACTCTTTAGTTTCACAACATCTCGTTCCATGTTGATGGCAATCCGTTCATTGGCTGATGTGTGTTCCGTATATTCATGCATTAAATTCTTGTAATGTGCTTTTCTTTTTTGAAGTGCCATATCATCTAAGTCGCTTAACATCAAATCCCTAATCATCCTGTGCAACAGTAAATCAGGATATCTTCTAATCGGTGACGTAAA
>CAZIZJ010000085.1:0-5753 GCA_964543675.1 uncultured Acholeplasma sp.
CCAAGCAGTGGATAGCTTGGTGCTGTTGCCAGTATTTCATGCTTTTCAGGAAACACCGGAATATCAACATTCGCCATTAATCCAATGTCTCTTGCATATGCACCTGCACAGTTGATGATGTAGGTTGTCTCATAAACGTCTTTATCGGTAACCACTTTGCTGACTTCATTATCTTTTAATTCAATTGATTTGACTTCCTCAAAGAAATGGTATTGAACTCCAAGTTTTTTGGTTGCCAGATAAAATGCCTCACTGACCTTAAAAGGGTTTAAATGACCATCCTTTTTGCAGTAGGCTGCACTATAGAATGCATCAGGATTTAACATCTTTACCATATCAAGCGCTTCTTTTTTTGTAAGCATCTGACTAGGTATCTCCAAGCTATTTTGAAGGGCTATATTCTTTTCAAACTGAGCATGTTCTTTTTCATCACTTGATAAAAGTAAATATCCATTCTGCTTAAAATCCAGACTATCCTGATACGCTAGTAGTTCTTCACCTTTTTCAAAGAACTCAACCGAATGCTTGGCTAGCAAGCAATTAAGTTGGGTACTCCACTGGGTTCGAATACCGGCACCATTTCTGCCGGTTGCACCGTTCATGAAATATCCTTGATCTAAAACGACAATATCTTTAATACCTTCTTTTGCTAGATGCCATGCAACTGAAAGTCCAGTAATGCCAGCACCGATAATCAATACATTAGTCTTCATCAGTAATACCTCGGTGAATTTGATCTAATGTGATCCCAGAAAGATTGGGTCTTGATTTCATGCCACTTATCTCTGTTTTTGGAATGCCTGTAAATTTGCTGATTTCATCAATTACTAAATGGATACAGTCTCTGCCTTGGCATGGTCCCATGCCAACTCTGGTTAATCTTTTAATGTCTTCAACCGTTGTAAAACCCATTTCAAAACAGCGATGGATGTCAGCAAGCGTTACATCTTCAAAACGGCAAATGATGACTTTTGATTTATCCATGCTGACCTCCCAAATAACTGATGATGTCATCAACAGATAGTTTAGCTTCCTCGATGTTCTGATGCAGTGGTTTAACGCCAGTGACATTGCCTGCTGCAAATAAACCAGGCAATGTTGTCATATGGTTTTTCAACGCAGGTATCCAGCTATCCTGATTTTGATCATAAACGAGTTTAGCATCGACCATTGAAAAGAGTTGGTACGCCGGTAAAAATCCTTCTGCAATCACTACAAAATCTGCTGAATATGTTCTATCTTCGGCTATAAGTTTCTTAAATGCTTCTTTTCCTGCTGCAGAGATCACATCAGTCTTATCAACATGTGCAACAACCCTTATTCCTGCATCTTTAAAATAAGATTTTAATGTTTCAGCATATGCATGACCGATGATGATCACTTTTTTGCCTGGTATGACACCATGTCTATGTATTAACTCTAAAACGGTTTTTATGCCATAAATACCTGGTAAATCGTTGTTTTTAAATGAAACATATTTTTGATAACTGCCTGTTGTTACTAGTATAGCCTTTCCTTGAAACTTCTCATACTTTTCATTTGATACGGTCGTAATAACCAAATCCTTATAAATGCCAGCAACTGCTGTATTTAATCTCACATCAACGCCAGCATCAAGTAGCGCTTCCTTGGCATCAGCTACTAGTTCAAATCCACGTTTATGATTTAACATGCTAAACTGATGCGTCAAAAGTGATACTGTACCACCAAGGAAAGGTGCAGACTCCAGCAAAAGCACTTTAAGCCCACTGTAACTTGCATATGATGCAGCATGCATGCCAGAGAGTCCACCACCAATAATAATCAGGTCATAGGTCTTCATGGTCTTTTCCTTTCATCTGGTAAACCGTCATATCTTCTTTGAGTAATGTCTTACATGTCTTAACATGTGAAACACCATCGACTATCATCATGCATGTGCCGTCACAAAAATCAGTGCTGCAGTTAAAGCCTCTAACTCTATTTAGTTTTTGACTAAAAGAAAATACTTTAATGCCACCAGCAATTAAAGCACTAGCAATCGTATCCCCCACTTTACCTTTTATTTTTTTACCTTCAAAAATAAAAGATATAGTTTCCTGATTAAATTGTAAGATTGGATGTTTTTTTATTCTCATGACTGCCTCTTAAAATAATACATTTATTTTACCATATAAGAAAATACCAACAAACCAATAAGTCTTTTTTCTATTTTTAACACTTGAAATATAAAAATATCATAATTGCGCAACGGGGCGTTGCGCAATTTCAGGACTTTAATATACTATGTATATAATTTGCGAAACGGTCCGTTTCGCAATTTCATGTTTTCGATTTTTTTATACGTAATTTGCGAAACAGCTTGTTTCGCAATTTCAAGATTTTTGCTATATATCATGTAATCAAGATTAACTAACAAAGACATTTGTACCTGAAATCATTGTTTAAATTAAAAAAACAAAGATTGCTCTTTGATTTTTTCTTAATCTTTCTAGTATTCTCTCCAGAATTTTGGGTAATCCTTTTTCTCTTTGATATTGTATTTAATGATTCGTTCAATTAATGTGTGATTAATTGAATCATTAAACTTGATCCTAAATAATTGTGCTGTTTGTTCATACCCTGCAAGTTTAATTTCATCACTAAAATACTTCATCGGTTCAGCTTCAGGAGCAACCGATATATGATTTTTCAGTGCACTAATCGCGATAATAAATGTTTCTTTATGAATAAACATTGGCTGGTTCCACTTGATTTCCAATCTTAAGTCCGGAAATTCCTTTAATACCCAGTCTAGTAAGCCTTTAAGTATTTTTCTTTTATGTTCTTCTTTAACTGTATTCAAATATTGATCCAAATCTTTAATGTAACCCATAAATACTCCTTCCTGTTTATCTTTTTCTTCATTATAAGACATCTTTATCTACTTAACATTCTTTTACAATGATAAAGATTGTCCTTACTGGGTCTTTAACAAGTCTCTGATGTTCTTTAGCTCTCTGTTTGGGTTGATGTACCAATTTGATTCAAAGACACGGTAAATCTGCCAATTTCTCGATTTTAAGTATTTTTCCTGATGCAGCAAATCACGTCTAGCATTTAACGTATCATTTTCGATATCACAAATAATGCCTAGCATGTAAGACTTGGTCTTAGGATCTCTAATGCCTAGACTAATCTTGTATCTACCGATACCAATGGATTCTTCGACTTCATAGCCATTTCTTTCTAATCTTTGTTTAATGTCTTTGACCATGACATTTGATAATGCTGTCTTAGTTTGGGTTTCACTGGTATATAACTGATTTAAGACGGTTTTAGCCATTTCATAGTTCTTATTTGATACGAAGTAACAGTATCTCATGAAATCTTTTAATAGTTTTGGTCCAGTCGATATTAAATCATCAACTTTAAACTCTTCTGGATATAAAGAGGATACAAAGTATATTTTCTTTTTGGCTCTAGTGACTGCCACATTTAGTCTATTTTGACCGCCCTCATGATTAAGCCAGCCAAACCTACGCATCACTCTGCCGGTTTTATCTTTGGCATAACCCATTGAAAAGATGATGATGTCCCTTTCATCACCTTGAACATTTTCAATGTTTTTGACAAAGAGTGATGTATCTTCATTGTCATCTTTTCTAAATAGCTCTTTTTCGAATTGCTTCTGATATTCACCTTTGGTAAATAGCTGCTGGTCAATCATATTTTCAATGGCATCCCTTTGACTGCTGTTAAAGGTAATGATGCCAATGGATTCATTGTTTTTTCGTTCCTTGAAAATCTTTTTAACGATTTCAACAACCGCTTTGGCTTCTTTTAAGTTCTTTCTGTTGTCAAAAGTACCACTAGCAACATAGACATATTCAATTGGTGGCTTAGGACTATCTTTTTGATTAGGCGATACAATCAGTTTCGCATCATAAAACGCATGATTTGAAAAGGCGATTAGTTCTTCATATTGTGACCTGTAATGATAATTTAAGAGTGCTTCTTTAAAACGGTATCTAGCAAGGTCTAACAAGCTCTTGGCATCCAGTGATACATCTTTTAAGACCTCGTCTTCAAAGAGTTCATCTTCATCATCGACTCTGCCCAAACCAAGGCTCGAAGGTCTGAGTTGTTTAGGGTCGCCGGCAATCACGACTTTTTTGGCTCTATAGATTGCAGGTATTCCTTTTTCGACATACATCTGTGATGCCTCATCAAAGATGACCAAGTCAAACATCCCATGAATCAGTGGCATCACAGCCGAAACCACTTCTGGTGTCATCATCCAAAGTCTCACATGATTTGACATCTCTAATTGAAAAGTATCAATGAATGTTTTAATGCTTGGTTTCTGGGTCGACTCAAAAATGCGTTTAATATCCATAATCCGTTTGGTGTTAGAAAGTGATAATGCATGACGGTAGAGTTCCATCTCAAACGATTCGGTTGATACATGCATCTTATCATCGATGATTTGTTTAAGCTCGTTTAACTTGTTTCTATAGTTATCAATGATGTATAGATGTTTCTGGTTATTTGCCATAAAGACTTCTAAATAACCAGAATAGAAAGCATCAAAGATGTATTTTCGGTATTTATAGATTTCTGGCTGATCTTTTAATAGCTTATCAGTTAGTAACATGTTTAAATACTTTTTATCTAAAGCAGTTAGTTTTGAGTATTTGTAAAACTGCTTGTCTAATTGATTGACGTTTAAGGTCACATAATCATGAACAGCTGAATCTTTAAAAAGCAGTTTCAAGTATTTCTTGTCAAGTGCTTTTCTCTTGGTTAAAAATAACAGTCTTGATTGATTGTTTTTTAAGAAATTGACTTTGAGTTTACGTTTTTTAAAGAATCCGCTGTTTTCTATCTTTTCTTTGGTCTCTAAAAGCTCTTGGTTAAATTTATCAAGTGCTAACTTGCTGCTTCTTGAAATCTTGGATTCCAGTTTTAACAGCCAAGGGTATTTGAGTAATACGGCTGTTAAATCCAAATACCTTTTTAAGTCTACATCGGTTTCAAATGTTTTTTCTAGTTTTTCGATCATGCTAAAAGAAGGTGTCTTAAATTCTTCTTTAAACATTTGATGGATGTCTTTTGGTGTCAGATTGGTTAAAATGTCTTTATCTTTGATGTATCTTTCAAACAACGCATGAATTGGCATTTCTTCAATCGAACGCTGATACAGTAAATCAAGTGACTTATCCATATCACTTAGTAGATCTTTGATTTCCTGTTCCAAAAGATACACATCATTATTTAATGTTCTAACTGGTGGTTCCGGTTCCAAGAACTTCTTTAATTTTTCATAGAAGTCCTGCTTGTTTTCAGCATCGTCAATAAACATTGCATATTTGGATGCCTTCTTCAGTCTGGAATAGATGACATCTAGTGCGACCTTTTTCTCTGAAACCACTAAGACGTTTTCACCTTTTAAAACCGATGATGCAATGAGCGATGTAATCGTTTGGCTCTTACCAGTACCAGGTGGTCCCCAGATAACAATCTTCTTCTCATTGTTAATTAGTTCAATCACTTTTTCCTGTGCATAATTGAGATCATTGATGTAAGACAGTTTTTGTTCATCAATCGGACTGCCTGAAATATGATAGGTGATTTTCTTTTCATCCAAGAAAAGACTGGATTCATCAATTAGACCTTCTAATAAATCATTATATTTATTGGATGACAAAATGGATTCCATATCTTTTTGAATGGCTGACGAATAGAGTTTGAATCTAGATAAGGTGACATATGGTTTTAATTTGAATACTTTT
>CAZIZJ010000086.1:0-5689 GCA_964543675.1 uncultured Acholeplasma sp.
ATGCATGATATAGTTGCTTTTTCAACATCACCATCTTTTACAATGTTAAATGCTGTTGGTATTAAGGTATATTTTGATGCAGACGAAGTTTTAAAGCAGCAAATTGTTGAAACACTTAAAACCGATGTGAAAATCATTATCTATGATTTTAAACTCGAATCATTTGTAGAAAGTCTTATTGAAAAGTACGATGACAGATTGTATCCGATTTTCTTAAAACTGCCAACGGGTGATGCTGGCGAAGATACACTCAAAGAATTAAAAATAATGATTGAAAAGTCCATTGGTATTTCAATTATTTAAAGAGGAGAAGTCATGGAAAAACATGGAATTATAACAAAAGTCTCTGGACCACTGATTGTGGCAAAAGGCATGGAATCAGTTCAAGTTTATGATGTGGTTCGTGTCTCAGAAAAAAGACTAATTGGTGAAGTTTTAGAACTAAGAGGTGACCGTGCGAGTATTCAAGTCTATGAAGAAACGGCTGGTATCGGACCAGGCGAACCGGTCTATTTTACCTATGAGCCGTTATCTGCCGAGCTTGGTCCTGGACTCATTGAAGGAATTTTTGATGGTATTGAAAGACCCTTGGATCGTATCTATGAACAAGCGGGGGCACAAATCCCTTTAGGTATTGATTTGCCTAAGTTAGATAGGAAGAAAATATGGGAATTTACAGCTGTTAAAAAGGTAAACGATAAAGTCACTGGTGGCGATGTTTTAGGTACAGTTGTTGAAACAGAAACAGTTCTACATAAAATTTTGGTACCACCAAGTCTTAAAGGAAAAATTACTGAAATTTCTAACCAAAAAGGTAATGTTGATACGGTTGTTGCTAAAGTAGAAGATAGTCATGGAAAAGTACATGAACTAACAATGGTGCAACACTGGCCGGTTAGAAAGAAAAGACCGTATACTAAAAAGTATCCACCAACAGAACCGATGGTCACAGGACAGCGCGTTATTGATACGTTGTTTCCAATTTCAATTGGTGGTATTGCAGCAATTCCTGGACCATTTGGTTCTGGAAAGACAGTTGTACAACATCAATTAGCGAAGTGGGCTGATGCTGATATCATTGTTTATATTGGTTGTGGTGAACGTGGTAATGAAATGACGGATGTCTTATTAGAGTTTCCTGAGTTAATTGATCCTAGAACTGGTGCATCATTAATGAAAAGAACAGTGCTGATTGCTAATACATCAAACATGCCTGTTGCAGCCAGAGAAGCATCTATTTATACTGGTATTACCATTGCTGAATATTATCGTGATATGGGTTATAAAGTTGCGATTATGGCAGACTCCACATCACGTTGGGCAGAGGCATTACGAGAAATGTCATCGCGTTTAGAAGAAATACCAGGCGAAGAAGGATATCCTGCATATTTGGGTTCTAGAATTTCAGAATTCTATGAACGTGCAGGTGTTGTTGAGTGCTTGGGATCTGAAAAATCAATTGGGGCAATTACAGCAATCGGAGCAGTTTCTCCTCCAGGAGGAGATACTTCTGAACCAGTTTCTCAAGCGACTTTAAGAATTGTTAAGGTTTTCTGGGGATTATCAGCAAGTTTGGCGTATAAACGTCATTTTCCAGCAGTTGATTGGTTAAGAAGTTATTCTTTATACTACGATGATATGTTAACTTATTTTGATAAATCGGTTGATAAAAACTGGAGCAATCAAGTTAAATTCATTAACCATTTATTACAAGAAGAAGCATCATTAAATGAAATTGTTAGATTGGTAGGACTTGATGCATTATCAAGTGGGGACCGATTAAAATTATTGACAGCACAAATGGTGCGTGAGGATTATTTACACCAAAATGCTTTCCATGCGGTTGACACCTATTCATCACCACAAAAACAATACTTATTATTATCAGCGATTTTGACATTCAATGAATTAGCAATTCAAGCATTGGCAGATAATAAATCATATAAAAACATTGAAAGTCTACCAATTCGTGAACGAATTGGCAGATTCAAATATTTTGAAGAAACAAAGATGACTGATGAGATTTCAGGTATATTTGCTGAAATGAAAGATCAGTTTGCAAGTTTGGATAAGGAGTAGGGATATGGCAGTTAAAGAATATAAAACAGTATCTGAAGTTGTTGGACCGCTCGTCCTTGTTAAAAAAACGGAAAATGTTAAATACGATGAACTTGTAAGAATTAAACTAAAGAGCGGTGAAATCCGTTTTGGTAAAGTACTTGAGATTGATGAGGATGTTGCACTTGTCCAATTGTTTGAGTCATCTCAGGGACTTAAAATTGATGATGCAAAAGCAATCTTTTTAGGTCATGGATTAGAAATTGATTTATCACCAGCGATTTTAGGTAGAGTTTTTGATGGTATGGGTCGTCCCATTGACGACAAAGGAAAAATTGTTGCCACCAAAAGAGCAGATATTAATGGTTCACCACTAAATCCGGTTGCTAGAGATTATCCGAATGAATTTATTCAAACCGGTGTTTCATCCATTGATGGATTAAATACATTGGTACGTGGTCAGAAATTACCAATCTTTTCGGGTTCTGGTTTACCGCACAATCGACTTGCAGCGATGATCGCAAGAAACGCCAAAGTATTGTCTAAAGATGATAAGTTCGCTGTTGTGTTTGCAGCGATTGGTATTACATTTGAAGAATCAAATTACTTTATTGAATCATTTAAGTCATCGGGTGCCATTGATAGAACTGTGATGTTTGTCAATTTAGCAAATGACCCTGCAATTGAAAGAATTGCAACCCCCCGTATGGCCATTTCAGCAGCTGAGTATTTAGCTTTTGAACTGGACATGCACGTACTTGTCATTTTAACGGATATTACAAACTATGCAGAATCCTTAAGAGAAATTTCTGCTGCCAGAAAAGAAGTTCCAGGTAGACGTGGATATCCAGGGTATCTCTATACCGATTTATCATCCCTTTATGAAAGAGCAGGACGTATTAAAGGACAAAAAGGTTCAATTACCCAATTGCCAATTTTAACAATGCCAGAAGATGATAAGACCCATCCGATTCCCGATTTAACAGGTTATATTACTGAGGGTCAAATTATTTTGTCACGTAATTTACATCTTAAAAATGTGGTACCACCAATTGATGTGTTGCCATCATTATCAAGACTTAAAGATAAAGGTATTGGGAAAAATAAAACAAGAAGCGATCATGCGGATACGTTAAACCAATTGTTTGCGTCTTATGCAAGAGGTAAAGAAGCCAAAGAACTAGCGACTGTTTTAGGTGAGTCTGCGTTATCTGATATGGACAGACTTTATGCAACATTTGCTGATCGTTTTGAAAAAGAGTATGTTTCACAAGGTTTTGAATCAAATCGTGATATTGTTGAAACGCTTGAAAAAGGATGGGAACTCTTAAGAATTCTGCCTAGAAGCGAATTGAAACGTGTATCCACAGCACATCTTGATCTATATTATAAAGAAGTAGAGGAATAATAAGCTATGGCTGAAGTCGTTAATGCGACTAGAATGGAGCTTACGCGTCTTAAAAATCAGTTAGTTACCACAAGAAAAGGTCACAAACTCTTAAAAGACAAACAAGATGAATTGATGCGTAGATTCCTACAACAAATTGAATCTTACAAAAATCTTCGTCAACATGTTGAAAAAGAATGGTTAAGTGCTATCCATGACTTTTCTTATGCCAAAACGTATCACAGCGAAGATGAGCTTAAGGAAAAGTTTTTAATTCCTGCAACAAAGATTGATTTGACTTTCAGTAAACATACGATGATGAGTGTTGATGTACCAGAGATTAAAGTCAATAGTCAAACAAAACCAGAGCTTACTTTTGGATTCCATGGTACACACCCAATTTTAGATCAAGTTGTTTTAAAACTTTCTAAGTTGTTGCCTGATGTGGTATTACTTGCTGCATCTGATAAGAAAAATCGCGTATTAATTAAAGAGATTGAGAAAACAAAACGCAGAGTGAACGCGATTGAACATATCTTAATTCCAGAGATTGTTGAAAATATTAAAATCGTTCGTATGAAAATATCGGATAATGAGCGTAGTAATACCGTTAGAGTCATGAAGTCAAAAGAACTTATTTTGAATAAAAACTTAGCAGCGAAAAAGAAAACAAACGCTTAATTAAGACATATAAAAAGTGCTATTAACGAATAGCACTTTTTTCTTGTTGTTTTATAAGATTTAAAATTTGTCAAAGTAAATATGTTCTTCAGGCATGCCTTTTTCTTTTAGTACCTTAATACAAGCATCAATCATACCCGGTGATCCACAAAGATAAGCTTCATAACCTGATAAGTCATCAGTATGTCTAGCAACGACTTCTGTAATCAAGCCAGTATCTAATTCCCACTCATCCTCAGGCAATGGTGTTGATAGTGCCGGAATGTATTTGAAATTAGGGAATTCTTTAGCAACATTCAAGAAGTAGTCCGTATAGTATAAATCCTTTTTGGTTCTTGCGCCAAAGAAATAGGTTGCTTTTCTTGGGAATCCTTGATCAATCAATCTATAAACAATTGAACGAATCGGTGCTTTACCAGAACCTCCGGCAATCATAATGATTGGTCTAGTTGATTCTTCATGCAGGAAGAAATCACCAAATGGTCCAGTAATTTTAAGTTTGTCGCCAACAACTAACGCTTTATGAACAAACTTGGTTGCAACCCCACCTGGTACAAAGCGAATGATAACCTCAGGATGATGCACATCTTTTGAATCAGAGGCAATCGAGTATGCTCTTTGGGTTTCAATGCCAGGTACTTCAATTTGAATGTATTGTCCTGGTTTAAACGGAAACGGTTCTTTCATTTCAAATCTGATGCGTTTAATATCATGGGTTAAATCTTCAACTTCCAAGACTTTTCCCATAAATGGTTTAACATTTAAGACTGAGGGTGGCACCTCAATTTCTATATCGCCTGTGACTTTCACTTGACAAGACAGTCTGACGCCTTCTTCAATCTCTTGTTTAGAAAGAAATGCCATTTCGGTTGCTTTTGGTGGTTCATGCCAATCAATTAATCTGAATTTGCATGTACCACAGGTTGCCTTGCCACCACAAGAAGAAGGTAAAAATATCTTATTGTTGGTTAGGGCATTTAAAGCCGTATCATCACCAGTAATGGTAACAACATTGTTTTTATTGACAGTGATTTTTCTTTCGCCACCACCACCTAAAAACTTATCTACTAAAATAACAAGTAAGGTAACGATGATTAAAACGCTAATTAAAATAATTGGTGTCCAAAAATAATCCATGTTAACCTCCGAATGTGACTCTGCCAATACCGTTAAAACCGATAAAGGCAAGTGCTAAAATACCTAAGATCAGAAAGGCGATTGCGCGACCTCTTAATCCCTTTGGAATATTTGATACTCTATACATCTTTTGTCTGACACCAGCAAGTAAAATCATTGCTAGTGACCATCCGATGGATGAACCAAGCGCAAACACAGTTGTTTGAGCAAAGTCATACTCTCTTGTTTGAAAGAAGAGTGATACAGCCAAGACAATACAGTTAACGGTAATTAGTGGTAAGAAGATACCAAATGTTTCATAAATCTTTGGCGAGTACTTCGCTAAAAACATTTCTAAGAATTGAACAAATGCTGCAATAACGATAATGAATACCAGTAATGCAAGCTGGGTTGTATTGGTTGCTTTTAATAGTTCATAGATTGGCC
>CAZIZJ010000087.1:0-5685 GCA_964543675.1 uncultured Acholeplasma sp.
TCACCGAAACAACTAGGAGATATCTTGTTTGAAACACTAGGACTGCCAAACGGCAGAAAAACCAAGACCGGTTATTCAACCGATGTTGAGGTTTTAACCTATTTAATTGATAGACATCCGATTGTTCCTAAAATCATGGAGTATCGTCAATTAACCAAACTTTATTCAACCTATTTGATTGGCATCAAGGATTCAGTATTTGAAGACGGTAAAGTACATACAATCTTTCAACAGGCATTGACTTTAACCGGTAGACTCTCATCACTGGAACCGAATCTGCAAAACATTCCGATTAGAACAGAGGAAGGCAGACAAATTAGAAAAGTATTTATTCCAAGTCCAAACAACTATTTACTAGGTGCTGACTACTCTCAAATTGAGTTAAGAGTACTGGCTGATATGGCTGATGTCAAAGGCTTGCAGGATGCATTCTTGCAGGGCGAAGATGTTCATACATCAACTGCCCAAAAAGTGTTTCATGTCGAAACAGTCGATGGTGAACAAAGAAGACGTGCTAAAGCAGTTAACTTTGGCATCATCTATGGCATTGGTGCATGGAGTTTATCAGAAGATATCAATGTCACTGTCAAGGATGCCGAAGAATTCATTAAACGATATTTAGAGGTCTATCCTGAAATCAAAGACTATATGACAAACATTGTTGAGTTTGCTAAAGCTAATGGCTATGTTGAAACGATGATGAAAAGAAGAAGATACATTCCAGAGTTAGCGTCCCATGTTTATCAGGTTAGAGAATTTGGTAAAAGAACGTCACTTAATGCACCAATTCAAGGAACAGCTGCAGACATCATTAAAGTAGCGATGGTCAAACTTTATCAGTACTTGACTGACAACAAGAAAAAATCTAAATTGATTCTTCAAGTACACGATGAACTGATTTTAGATGTCCATCCAGAAGAGTTAGATGAAATGAAAAAAATCGTACCTGAGATTATGCAAAATGCATATCCACTTAAAGTTGAGTTAAGCACTTCATGCGATACCGGAAAGACTTGGTATGAATTGAAGTAAGAAAGGATCTTATGCCAGAGTTACCTGAGGTTGAAACCATCAGAAGAAATTTAAATACAGTCATTAAAGGTGATGGCATAAATCATGTGGTTGTTTATTACAGACCCATTGTTTCAAATGACATAGACTTTGAAACAAAGCTTCAGGGACAGCATATTCATGAGGTCAAAAGAGAAGCCAAGTATTTGAAGTTCATTTTAGATGATTATGTTTTAATCTCGCATCTTAGGATGGAAGGTAAGTATTTCATCAATGAAGAAAGAAACATAAAACATACCCATGTTGAGTTTTACTTATCTAGTGGCAATATCCTAAGTTATCAGGATACTAGAAAATTTGGACGATTTGAACTCATTCCCAGAAGTATTGAAGACACTTATTTAAGAGATAGAAAAAAGTTAGCCAAGGATCCTGCCGATATTGACTTCAATGATTTTTATCAACGCATCATCAAAAAGAATAAAACCATCAAAGAGATTTTATTAGACCAGTCAGTAATCGGTGGCATCGGCAACATCTATGTCAATGAAATACTTTATTTAAGTAAACTGCATCCTGCAAAAAAAGGATTCATGATTAAAAAAGAAGATGCAGTACTGCTTTTTGAAAATACAAAAAAGGTTATTGATAAAGCTGTTTTGATGGGTGGCACAACGATTGATACCTTTGAGTCATTAGGGCATAAAGGTGAGTTCCAGCAAGAATTAAACGTGCATGGAAAAACTGGCAGTATATGCAAAGTCTGTGGCGATAAAATCCGTAAAGTGCAGTTAAAGGGACGAGGGACTTATTATTGTCCTAGTTGCCAGAAATCGCATGTCATCGCTATGACAGGTGGGATTGCAACCGGTAAGACCAGTGTAACTGATTATTTACTTAAAAAAGGATTTAAGGTCATTGATTCAGATGCCGTTGTTAAAAGTCTTTATGAAAATCAAGAAATAAGTTATATGATTGGTAAAGCATTTGATAGTTTAACAAATGACAAGCTCGATAAAAATAAACTTGCAAGTATCATATTCAATGATAAAGAAAAAAGACTTGAATTAGAATCTATTTTGCATCCACTTGTTTTTGAACAAATAGAGCATTTTAAAGCATCAAACTTTGAACATTTATTGTTTTTGGATATACCGTTACTCTTTGAAACAAAGTACCAAGGATTTGATACATCACTGTTAATTGATGCTGATGAAAGTTTACAAATCGAAAGATTAAAAGTTAGAAACAATTTAACTGAAGAAGAAGCACTGGCTAGAATTCATTCACAGATACCACTTGCTAAAAAAAGAAAATTAGCAGATGCAGTGATTACCAATAACAAAACACTGTTGGAACTGCATCAGCAAATTGATAATTTCTTAAAAAAGTTTTAGAAAGGAATATTTCACATGAAAGCCAAACACACATTTTCAATTATCACACAGTCTGCATTATCCTCAGATGAGTGGAAAGTACTTGGATTATTATACCAGCCATTGATGGGTGTTTTAGCTTTCTCTTTATATCATTCTTTCTATCACCTGTTAAACCAAAAGAATTATCAGTCCGAAGTCTTTACGCACCAATTCTTATCTGATCTCTTAAATGAAAAACTAGATAAATTAAATGAAGCCAAAGAAAAACTAGAAGCACTTAACCTACTTAATTCTTATCAGGATCAAGAACATTTTGTTTACCAGCTAAAAAGTCCGTTAACCCCAAGAGGCTTTTTAAAAGATACGGTGCTTGGACAGTTTTTATCAACCGAGTTAGGTCCTAAGATGTTTAACCAGCTAACGACACTCTTTAAGGTCGATAAGGTCAACTTAGATGGGTATCAACAAATAACCAAGAACTTTGACGATGTCTTTAATTTTGTGGCATCAGACAGTTACAAGGATACTACCATGTATTTAGGCAAACGTACCAATGTTGGTGCCAAGATATCTGATCAGCTGAATTACGATGCCTTTGTTGAAAAACTGCCTGACCGTGTTAAAAAACCGGTACTTGTTTCCTGGAATACCAAAGACACCATTCAAAAGCTGGTCTTTGTTTACCAGTTATCGATGGACGAAATGGTTGAAGTGTATTTAAAGACAGTACAGCCAAACGGAGACATTGATTTAGGACAGCTATCGTTTAAGGCGCAAGCCTTCTACCAAGACAAGAAAAAAGACTTGCCGATTGTCATGGATGCTAAAAACCTAAACGGCAATGGTAACCAACTCCATTACTTAAAGACAGTATCGCCAATCCGTATCGTTGAAAACTATGCCAAAGACGATTATCAGTTAATGGCGACTGATACGGTGATGCAGCTCTTGGAAAGAAACCAGGTTGAAGTCGGAATCATTAATGCATTATTATTACACATCCTTAAATACAAGGAAGGTCAATTGCCGCACATCAGCTATTTAGAGAAGGTATTGGAGACTTGGTTGAAGAAAGGCATCAGGACAACTGAGGATGCCTATAATGAAGTTTTAAATAAAGAAAATATTAGTATCGATAATAAACCGAAAAGCAAGAAACAAAACCCTGAATGGGTTGATGCGTATTTAAAAGAATTGAAAGAAAAGGAGGATAGTTAAGATGGCACTTGATGAAATTAGAGAAATTGTTTCGAAAGATAATGAAACCAAGCATTTGAAATTAAGTGATAACGACATGTATGTTGTTTATCAGTATTTATTACTTCGCGATGATAATGCCCTTAAAGGCTTTAGACCGAAACTCGTTTTAGAACCTTACATCCACATTAACTATGTTCCAACCAAAGAAAGACAACAAGAAGAGTTAACGATTACGCTGCGTCAGCATTTAGAAACCTTTGAAAGTGATATTTATATTGCTGATGCAACCTTAGATGATTTTATTGTTTCTGATGAATACCAACAAAAAGCCATTGATTACGCCAAAGAATTTTTGAAAGATCCATTGAAATTTCAAAAAGGCATGTATCTTTATGGTGAATACAATACCGGTAAAAGTTATCTTTTATCAGGGATTGCTAATGAACTAACCAAAAGAAGAGTCAATGTGGTCTTTGTCTTTGTACCTGATTTAATCAGAAGCATTAAAGTTTCAATCGGCAGTGATCAATTGGAAAAGAAAATCAACATCTTAAAAAGATGTGATGTCCTGATTTTAGACGATTTAGGCGGTGAAAATGTCTCTGTCTGGTTTAGAGATGAAATACTGTTGCCAATCATTCATTATCGCCTCAATGCCAATTTAACGGTCTTTATATCATCTAATTCATCGATTAGTGAGTTACCAAAAGCGATGAGTCTAGAAAAAGAAAATGACGATGTGAAAGTACTCAGATTGATTCGACGCATTGATGATTTAACAAAGCCATTTAAATTGGTTAAAAGATTCAAAAAAGATTGATTTTATTTATAATTAGCGTAAAATATACATAGAGTGTTGAAAAGGACATGATAATTGCCGATCAATAGCGATGTAAGAATGGTGAAAGCTTACAAACAATGACAATTATTACCACCTTGGAGCTGGCTTAAACCAATAAGCTCGTAAATTCCTGCGTTAAAGGATTTTAAATGAAGTGCCATCAATTGATGGAACTAAGGTGGTACCGCGGATATCTATTCGTCCTTACAGTTATTTTTAACGTGTAAGGATTTTTGTTTTTTAGGAGGACATATGGTCAAGATTAAGTTTCCTGACGGAAACGTAAAAGAATTTAATAAAGGGATTGAAGCATTTGAAGTTGCATCCGCACTTTCACCTAGTTTAGCCAAAAGAGTTGTAGCAGCAAAATTCAATGATGAACTGATTGAGTTAAGCAGAAGCTTAGAAGTAGATGGTTCTTTGGTGCTGTTAACTGAAAAGGATAAAGATAGTTTTGGAGTCTTAAACCACTCAGCAGCCCATCTGATGGCACAAGCCATCAAGAGCTTTTATCCACATGCAAAATTTGGTATCGGACCAGCAATTGACGAAGGCTTTTATTATGATGTCGATTTTGGTGCCGATTCATTTAGTGATACCAAGCTAGTTGAAATTGAAAATGAAATGAAAAAGTTAGCTAAAGCAGATTTTTCAATTGAGCGTAGCGAAGTATCATATGCTGATGCAAAAAATATTTTCAAGGATGACCCTTATAAACTAGAACTGATTGAACAATATAAAAATGATGGACTAACCATTTATAAGCAAGGCGATTTCATTGATTTGTGTCGTGGTGGTCATGTGCCGTCAACCAGATACATCAAGCACTTTAAGTTGTTGTCAATTGCCGGTGCTTATTGGCGAGGTGATGTTAAAAACAAGCAGTTAGTCCGTATTTACGGATCTGCCTTTTTTAGCGATGAAGACTTAAAAGCCTACTTGAATTTGTTAGAAGAAAGAAAACAAAGAGACCACCGAAAAATCGGTAAAGAACTCGATTTATTTATGGTTAACAATGATGTCGGTTCAGGATTGCCTTTTTGGTTACCAAAAGGAGCAACGGTAAGAAGAATCATTGAACGCTATATTACCGATAAAGAACTTGAACTAGGCTATCTGCATGTTTATACACCAATTATGGCGAATGTCGAATTCTATAAAAGAAGTGGACATTGGGATCATTATCATGAAAACATGTATCCACCAATGGATTTAGGTGATGGCGAAATGCTGGTCCTTCGTCCAATGAACTGT
>CAZIZJ010000088.1:0-5589 GCA_964543675.1 uncultured Acholeplasma sp.
GCAATCGCTAAAGTGGTTTTTTGTATAAAATCATTTTTTTTACGCAATATTAAATCCAATCACCATTAAAAATTGAGTTTTTGACAACGACATAATCAACTTTTCTAATTGCTTCTAAATCATTGCCGCCGGCATAAGAGATTGATGATTGTAAATCTTCTCTCATTTCCTTTAAGGTGTCTTCAATCTTACCTTTATGTGAAATCAAGATCTTTTTACCTTCAACATTGGTCTTATCACCTTTTTGATACTCAGATGCTGAACCAAAATATTCTTTTAATAGCTGTCCTTCGATTTCAACTGATTTACCAGGTGATTCTTCGTGTCCTGCAAATAAGAAGCCCATCATGACCATTGATGCGCCAAAACGAATTGATTTGGCAATGTCGCCATGCGTTCTAATGCCACCATCAGCAATCATTGGTTTTCTGGCTGCTTTAGCACAACGAGAAAGGGCTGCTAACTGCCAACCACCAGTGCCAAAACCAGTCTTGATCTTGGTGATACAAACCTTACCGGGTCCAACACCAATCTTTGTTGCATCAGCACCAGCATTTTCTAACTCTCTTACTGCCTCTGGGGTTGCTACATTACCGGCGATTAGAAAACATTCCGGTAAATACTTTTTAACGTGATGAATCATATTAATCACAGCATCACTATGTCCATGTGCAACATCAATCGTAATAAAGTCAGGTACTAAATTCAACGCTTTTAATTCAATAATAAAGTCATATTCTTTTTCTTTGATGCCAACCGATATCGATGTATAAAGATTTTCTTTTTTCATCATTTGCATAAACGGAATGCGCATTGCTTCATCAAATCGGTGCATGATATAAAAATAACCGTTTTTTGCTAACCAAATGGCTAGCGTATCATCTATGATAGTTGCCATATTGGCAGGAACCACTGGTAATTTGAATTTGAACTTTCCAAATTCAATTGATGTATCGCATTCACTTCTTGATTTTACAATACACTTCGAGGGTATTAACTGTATATCTTCATAATCAAACACTTGCATAGACACTTACACTCCTTTATTTCAACAACAAAATAATCATATCATATATACATCTATTATTTGTAAAATAATACTTTACGACCCAACCATAAATTCAATTATGGCATGAATTGTGTCACTTTGGTTTAAGAATTTAATCATATAAGAATTATCCGTTTGATAAGTAACCAATTTAATTGAATCAAAAACATCAAACGGGAAACGATATTCACATAATACCGTATTAAACGCATAATCAAGTGGCAGCTGATTAGCTGCAAACTCAACATAAAAGGCATTATTTAAATGCATGTAGTAATCTAGATGCAGTGGTTGTACAATAACAGTAGCTTCACTGACTTCTTTTAAATTCCTATTTAAATCAACTCTTCTGCCAAAATCCTTCATTTCGCGTTTAGGTTCATCTGGTATTGTTTCGAGCACTTCTTTTCTTAGGCGATGCGGACTTAGTTTTTCTAGGTTGACAAATGAACCTAGACAATATGTCTCAACAATGTTTTCGCCCTTTAGGTCATCGATCATTGTATTACGGTAACCATAAAAAGGTTTTGTTTCATAAGTCGATGTTGTCATCTCAATCATATCTTTATAGACTGGCCATTTTTTGATATGCACATACCTGAAATTTAATAGGATAGCGAATTTATCAGTTCTTGCAGCATCCGATAAAGGTCTGTGTGATTCAATATGCGCACCTTCAACATCCTGAATGATATTAATCAAATCAGTAATCCTGATATGCTGATGGTATCCGATTTCTGAAGCCTGAACAATTCTCGTTTCTTTATACATGCACATACCTCCTTCTCTATTATATTTTTTTTCAAAAAATCTTTCAAACAAAACTATAAAAATCAGTGTAAATTATGATACTATATAAACAAGGTAAGGTGAACAAATTGAAATTTCTATTACGTTTGATATGCAATCGTTTCATGTTGTCAGTGATCATTATATTTTTATTCGCACTCGATTTTAAGTTTTTAACTTTAAATCCGCTAAGAACTTATTCTTTAAACCAGCCAACAGTGACTGCAACAGAATATTATGAAGTTGAACTAGGGGCTGCAAAGATTTTCGTATTCATTTCGTATGATGGTTCAAACATTCATTTGGTGCCGACCGATACAATACCGCTAGCAATGATAGAAAATCCTACCATTGTTGCATGGTACTACTACTTTGGCGCAGTAGCACTTGCCAATATCATCCCATTTCACTGGTTTTTCAAAAAAGAAAAGAGAAAACCTCAAACAAAGAAAAAATAACAGGCTAATAACCTGTTTTTTGTCTTCAAAGTGTAAATTCATTCCTAATTCAAAAGAAATATTGTACAATTTATTATGTAGTAAAACGCTTTCAAAATATACAAAGGGGAGGTTATAATTTGAAAAGTTTTCTAAAATCTTTACAAGGATTCGCACATTCTATGGGTGGATTGGTCGTCGTTATCGTTTTAGCGGTATGGCAAACTGGTCTATATAATTTACTGGTAAATCCTTTTCCAGAATTTACCATGGCTGTTGTTGGTGGCTGGCTATCAACAATTTTAGTAGCATTTGCTATTATATGGGCACAATATAAGGAAAGAGTTCTGCTGTCTCATGCATTATTGTTCTTGATTTTTGCAAACGGACTTTCTGCTTTCTTATCTGGTGTCTTAACATTGCAGTTTGATCAAGCGCTTGAAGTAAATACTTTGGTTAACTTGGTCGCAATGCTTTATGTATTCGCAGTGGTTGTTGCAGAGCTAATGTTCTCTAAACCGCAATCTGCTAAAGTTGAATACAAAGATTTAATGTCTATTGGATTATTTGCCCTTGCAGTATATATCCATGTTGGCTTTACAGGTGCATTACTGGCATTACTACCAGTATTTGTCGCACTATTCTTAGGTAGTAAAGTTGTTGCATTCCTATACGCAATTGCATCACTTGTCGGCTCTGTTTTCTGGCAGTTAAACTGGGTTATGAATACACCAGATGAATTTAGCCACTATGTGTATCTTGCATTGTTTACAGCAGCACTCGTATTTGTTGTCTTAGATTTGTTAAAAGCATTCCAAAACAACGAAGCATAAAAATCAACAGTAAAACACCACTTCTAAAATTGAAGTGGTGTTTTTTCATTTAACTTCGTAACTTACTTTTTTAAGTGCTTCGATATTTCTAGCACCTAAGATAATCATGATCTTTTTTAAATCTAAGATGAAATCCTCTACTTCACTTATTGCTTTATCAAAGTCTAATTCAACTAAATTAAGAAACCATCTAGATAGCCCTGCTGCTTTGGCACCAAGAACCAATGACTTAATGACATCCAGTGGATGTCTAATGCCACCTGATGCATAAACAGATATATCCTCTTTATTTTTTAAATCGATTAAGATTGATGCTGTATCTAAACTGAACTCACTTAAATAGTCATAGGACTTATTGCCTCGTTTAGATTCAATGTCTAAGAATGAGGTACCACCACTGCCGGCAACATCAATATGTCTGATGCCGATTGATTGTAGTTTTTCAATTGTTATGTTTGATAGTCCCATGCCAACTTGTTTAACAACAACTGGCAGATTTAGTCCTGAAGAGATTTCTTGAATATGCTTGGTCCAACTAGAAAAATCTCTATCGCCCTCTGGCATGACCAGTTCCTGAATGACATTTAAGTGAATCGATAAGCCATTGGCATCAATCATCTCTACTGCTGCTTTAGCCTGTTTTAAATTGGCGTTGGCATTGAGGTTGCCAATAACGATACCTTGATGGTTTTGTCTAACTATTTTAAATGAGTCCACCACCGATGGATCCTTAAATGCCACTGACTGACTGCCGGTAACAAAAGGCAATCCAAAATGATTAGCGATTCTTGATAAGAAATCATTGATCTCATAACCTTTTTTAGAACCACCAGTCATCGCGTTAATATATATTGGATATTTTATGTTAAATCCTAGATAGGTTGTAGATAAATCAATATCGTCAATCGCTAAGTCCGGTAAATCAGTCGATGCTAAAAAAATACGATCAAATGCGTTTGTCTTTTCCTTTTGTTGTAAAGCCAGTTTGATGTGATCATCTTTTCTTTGGCTACTCATAATGCTCCCATACGTTTAATTCAAGCGGCGTTAAATCAACTTTTGCCCATTCATCCTGTAATTTTATGCGATCAGCCTTGGTTCTAACAATTGAAAAACCGCAATCGCCATAACCAGCACCAGAAGTTTTGGCGGCAAATCCTAAATCCTCAGCAATTTTCATCATCTCTTTAAATGGTCCTGATTCAATTATTATACCAACATATGTTTCTAATTCAAGCAATGTCTCTCTATAGAGTTCAATCATGTATTTAACGGTATAGTAATCAGACCTAATCAGTGCTTCTTTAAACTGGGTTACAATCAAATGGGTTTTATTTAAAAACGTTGCATACCAAGGGTTGCTGCTTAATTGTTGCAGCTTATCGGTATAATCTTTGCTGGACTGTGATAAACCACTATAACAAACCGCCAGTTCAAAGGTTGGCTGATCGAGTTTGCTAATGTTTAAAAGTGGCCAATTAAGTTCCATGACTTCTTCAAATTTACCTTTACGGTTCATGACCCATATTAAGTCATATCGTTGATAATGAACCCAGCCGCCATAAATTGAAGCCGCCAGTTCACCGCCAGAGGTGACATCGGAGATTTCAATTTGAGCAAGTACTGATAATTTAAATAAATCAAGCTTTTCAATATTGACACCATGAAAGGCTAAAATACCTTTAATGACTGCAATAATCACTGCACCAGATGAACCTAAACCATATTTCTGGTTTTCAGGACTGCTAAGTTCAGAGTCTAGATGAATATGATAGATTGATGGCATCATATGCTTATAGTTCAAATACATGTGTGCCACATAAACGGCAGCTTTGGCATGGGTTAAACTATCATACATAAAAACTGGCAGTTTTTCGGATAGCATCCACTTGAATCTGCCTAGTTCTGATGAAAACTCATAATCGGTGGCTGCTGAAATGGTTACATTAATGAATTTATCAACTGCCACCAAAATAGCTTCATTACCCGGTTTCAAAACCGAGTACTCACCAATAATATATAATTTCCCCGGTACTCTTAATGAAATCATAAGAGTATTGCTCCTTCTCCCGCATAACAGACCGTTACTTGCGTTAATTCACTATATAATGGTAAAACATCTTTAACAAATTCTTTTTTAGTAATAATCTTTACATTGGGTCCTGCATCCATCGTTGCATAAACTGGAATGCCTTTTTGTCTTAGTTTTTCAGTTAATTCAATCACTTTAAAAGATAATTCGTTCAAGTAGTCAATGCCCGTTTGATGCATCGTCCAATGCATCAGTAATGCATGGGATTCGGCAAGCGTACCTACTTTGTCAAAATCACTTTCGTTAAACGCTTCTTTCATCGATTCAACAGCATCATTGGTATGTAAAATCCATTGATCCAACAAATCCTTATGATCAGTTAACTTCGTCATTGCAGTTCTAGAATCAATATGCTTTTCATTTTTATCAACCATGCAGACTAAAACGGCT
>CAZIZJ010000089.1:0-5518 GCA_964543675.1 uncultured Acholeplasma sp.
GTTTTGAAATGCTACTATAATCATACCATGTTATCGCGTTGATGTCATCTGAACTATTATATGAATTTTCAACGCCGTACTTCGTACGATACATTTCTTGACCGGCATGATAAAAAGGAATACCTTGGGAAATGGCGATCAAGTGATTGGCTAAATCCTGATAAACTTGTTTGATAATCGGTTTTTGATAATTGAATTCAAGGGTATCAAATAATGTCATGTTATCGTGACATTCGACATAATTGACTGATTTTGCAGGTGTGTTAAAAAGATGCGGCGAACCAATTAAACCCAGCAGTGCGTGGTCATCCAAGGTTTTGGCACCTGTTGCGTAACCTAAGTGTTTTGTATGGAGTTCCCCTTTAAAAACATTACGATAAAAATCATTGAAGTGACCAATGTTTTTCATCAATTGCTGATTGCTCATGTTGCTTCTTTCTTTTTTGGCAATTGCTGAATCCATGTTCCAGCCTTCGCCGTATAACATGATTGATGGATTGATTTTTCTTAAAACCGTTTCAATTTGATTCATCGTTTCAACATCCATCAAACCCATTAAATCAAATCTAAAACCATCGACTTTGTAGTTGACGACAAAATGAACCAGTGAGTCAATGATTAAACGTCTGACCATGTAATGCGTTGTTTCTAAATCATTTTCCAAAAAGGCTGAATGAGTCGGCTGATTATGTTTGTCGTGTCTAAAGAAATAGCCAGGCACTAATTTGTCATATGGATAAAGCGCACGTTCATACACATGGTTATACACAACATCCATGTTGACGCCTAATCCGATCTTGTGTGCTTCATCAATCAAATATCTGAATTCATTGATTCTGGCATATGGGTCATTGGGATTTTTAGAATACCAACCTTCCAAAGCGAAATACTGCATCGGATTATATCCCCAATTATATTGTTTATCTTTTTCAACATCATCAACACCATAAAAGTCAAATACCGGGAGTAACTTTTTGATGTGTTCTAAAATCGTTGCATCAAGCGACATTGATTTATGAGTCAATCCTGTAAAGAGTCCTTTGTCAATGACATCCAGTCTAATTGACATGTCTCTGATGTGTCCTTCATAAATGACGGCATCCGTATATCTTTTTAATTTGACGTAGTTATGCTGCTGCTGGTAAAGCTTTTTACCATCAATGATAATTGAATCAGTTAAATTGCTGGCGACCGTATAAGGATCTTTAACCTCATCAAAACGGTCGACTAATCTGACACGATAAAAATAAGGCTTCCCTTCTAAATCACCATTGACTTTGGTGGTCCACACTGGTTTTTCATAGTGCATCGGATAAGAAAAACCATCAACCACCACCATCATCTCTTTAGCAACCGGCGAAAAGACATAGAATTCGGTTTGATCTTCATGATATAGATAGCCTAAAGGACCATCGTATCGAAACTTTTTGTCGAAAGCACTTGTCAAGGTGACCACACCAATTTCTAACGGATACTTGACCTCGTTGATCCAAATGTGATCAACAAGATGCAATTCTAAATGCTTGTTCACTTTAAAATACTGGCTATAGTCATCATTTTTATACCAATACAGCTGATATCCTTCAATACCGATGGAACCAATGTAATCGGTTGTTTCAATGCGAATGAGATTAAAATCATCAATAAATACTTTCATGTAAAACTCGCTTTCTGTTCTCTTGAAAAAATTTTTAAATAGTATGATAAAATGAATATAAATTAGGGGGTCTTTTATGAAACCAACGATTAAGGATGTTGCCAAGAAAGCCAACGTGTCGATTTCAACTGTTTCTCGTGTCATTAACCGGAAAGGTTATGTTCATGAGGAAACCAGAGAATTAATTGATAAGACGATTGAAGAATTAGGTTTTGTACCAAATCAGCTAGCAAGAAGCTTGACCAATCGCTCTTCTAAGATTATCGCCGTAATTGTCCCACATATTGGACCTTATTTTTACGGTGAACTCTTAGAGGCAATTGAAGCACAAGCTCAAGCCAACGGCTATAAAATCATGTTTTTCAACGTACAAGACGATCCACAGCGTGAACTAGAATATATCCAATTCTTTGAACAATATAATATTGAAGGTATCATTATTGCATCTAACTTCCAAAATGCTTCGAAACTCGATGAAATGAAAGTGCCGATTATTACCGTTGACCATATTTTGGATGAAACCATTCCTTCAATTACTGCTGACAGCGTGAAGGCTGGCGAACTTGCAGCTAAACGATTGATCAAAGGTGGTGCCAAGAATTTAGCCATCTTTAGAGGTCCATCATTTTTAATGACCACGATTGAACGCACCTTAGGCTTCAACAAGGAACTTAAGAAACATGGTCTTCATGCAGAGGTCTTTGACTTTGATTTAGTCGCACCGGATGCAAAGCTAATTGAACAGATTTTAAGAGCCAATCCACAAATTGATGGCATCTTCTCTTACTCCGATACCTTGGCTTTAGTCATTTTATCAGTGCTTAGAAAACTAGGCAAGAAAGTTCCTGATGATGTACAGATTATCGGTTATGATAATACACCGTTTTGTGCATGGGTTAACCCACCACTTTCAACCATCAGCCAACCAGTCAGTTTTTTAGGCAAACAGGCATTTCTTAACTTAACCAGATTAATTCGTGGGGTTGAGTTAGAAACATTGCATGAAGTGATGGATGTTGAATTAATTGAACGCGGTTCAACCAAATAGGAAACATTTTGTTTCCTATTTTTTATATCTTAGAATAACACCGGCTAATGAACCGAGTTTAACCAGAATGTGATACGGTTGATTATTTCTTGGTTCGGCAATTGTTTGTAGCGCTAAACCATTGTATTGACCATCGCCTGCATAAATCTCTTTATCCGAGTTAATCAATTCTTCATATGAACCAGGATATGGCACGCCAACTGCATAATGATCATAATAATTCGGTGTCATGTTTAAAACAACAACCAATGTTTCATCATCTGATTCACGCAAGTAAGCATAAACCGATGTATCCTTATGATCAACCAATAGCCATTTGAATCCTTTAGGCTGGTGATCATATTTATATAAGGCATCATGATGACGATAGACTTGAGCTAAGTCTTTGAAATAGCGATTGGCTGCATCATGAATTGGAAACGAAAGTAAGTTCCAGTCGAGTTCCTTTTTGAAATCCCATTCGGCGACTTGAGCAAACTCCTGTCCCATGAATAGCAGTTTTTTACCGGGATGGGTCATATAAAAGGTCATTAATAATCGCCAGTTTTTGAATTTTTCTTCATAAGTGCCTGGCATTTTTTCTAGGAGCGAACCTTTCATATGTACCACTTCGTCATGACTAAAAGGCAACAAGAACTGTTCATTATAAGCATAGACCAACCCAAAGGTCAATTTATCGTGATGATACTTACGGTAGATTGGATCAAGTTTAAAGTATGCTAACGTATCATTCATGAAACCCATATTCCATTTATAGTTAAAACCAATGCCCCCAGCATCAATCGGCCACGTTACATGAGCAAAATCGGTTGAGTCTTCTGCTGAGAAGATGATGCGGTCATCTTTAGCAAACAAATGTACTGAAAGCTGTTGTAAAAAGTTGATTGCTTCAGTGTTTTGACCGTTTTCTTTATTGCCTAAATGATAAAAGAGATTTGAAACAGCATCGATTCTAAAGCCATCGACATGAAAATAATCGACCCAATAGTTTAATGCCGATAACATGAAACTTCTGGATATGCCTTTGCCAAAATCAAGATTAGATGTTCCCCATGTGACATTTTCTCTTCTTTTTTTATCTTCAAATTCATATAGGTAGGACCCATCAAACTTTGATAAGCCAAAAGCATCCTTATTAATATGTCCTAAAACCCAGTCAATGATGACACCAATTCCTGCCTGATGACATCTGTCAACAAAATACATTAAATCCTTTGGTACACCATATCTGGATGTTGCAGCAAAAAAACCCGTGCCTTGATAACCCCATGAATCATCTAATGGATGTTCATAGATTGGCATCAATTCAACATGGGTAAAGCCATGAGCTTTAACATAATCGATTAACTGATCAACGACCTCATTATATTTTTTGAATGCACCGTATGTTTTTCGCCATGAACCCAAATGCACTTCATAAATCAGCATCGGTTCCTGATAGACTTTCTTTTTTTCATACTGCCATTTTTGGTCGTGCCACACATAGCCATCAATATCATAAACTTTAGAGGCATTGCCTGGTCTTTCCTCAGCGAACTTGGCAAATGGATCAGACTTAAACAACACCTTTCCACTGGAAAGATGGATTTCATATTTATAGGTTGTCCATTCTAAATTTCTCGGAATAGTGATTGACCAAATGCCTAAAGGATGGATTTTGGTTAGTACATGTTTCCAGCCTTCATAATTGTTGTCACTTGAGGCAAGTCTAACTTCCTTGGCATTTGGCGCATAAACGGTAAATGACGTTGAAATGACATTGCCATTTTCGTCTTTGTTTAAGTGCGAACCTAAAAAGTCATATGCTAGATAATTGTTTCCCAGCAAGTATAAATCAACATGTTCAGTTGTATATGCCAAATTGATACCTCCGTTTTATCGCTTAATATCATTTTACTATATTATTCAAACAAAAACTGCCTTATTGGCAGTTTTATTCACTAGAATTTAATCGGTGTCAAATGCCAAATGTCTTGATTGTATTGTTGAATGGTTCTATCTGATGTAAAGAACCCAGCATTAGCAATATTCATAATTGACATTTCCCACCAAGTACTTGGATCTTGGTACAGTTTATTGGCTCTTTCCTGTGCATCGACATAAGCGTCAAAATCAGCTAAAACAAAGAAATAATCGCTGTTTAATAGATTATGGACAATAAAGTCAAAATGGGTAGGATTTTCGTTTAACGTTCTCATGAACTCAAAGATGTCTTTTAACCTTTGGTCCTTTTCAAACGTTTCTCTTGGCTTGTAGCCATTTTCTTTATAACGCTTCGTCACTTCATCGGCTGTCATACCAAAGATAATGGCGTTATCAATGCCTGCTTCTTGGACAATTTCCACATTGGCACCATCCAGTGTTCCAATGGTAATCGCACCATTTAACATGAATTTCATGTTGCCTGTACCACTGGCTTCTTTGGAAGCCGTTGATATTTGTTCAGACAAATCGGCTGCCGGAAATAAATACTCGGCATAGGTTACATTATAGTTTTCAACGAAAACGACTTTTAATAACTTATTAGTGTCTTTATCGTTGTTGATGACATGTGATGCCGTATTAATCAGTTCAATGACGCCTTTAGCCATATGGTAGGATGGGGCAGCTTTCGCACCAAAAATAAAGTTTTGAGGATGGAAATTCTTTTTAAAGGTTGGATCTTTCTTTAATCTTAAATAAAGATAAATGATATGCATGATGTTCAATAATTGACGCTTGTATTCATGCAGACGTTTAATTTGAATATCGAAGATGGCATTTTCATCTAAAGTGACACCGACATCTGCTTTAATCTTTTCAATCAATGCACG
>CAZIZJ010000090.1:0-5493 GCA_964543675.1 uncultured Acholeplasma sp.
AGTTGTTGAAAAAAACTATTCATCAGATACCGTTAAAAGTTATTTAAATGATATTAAAGGCTTCGAGCATTTTTTAGTGACTGAAGGCTTTGCCGGCAGTCTTCTGGAGGCAACCAGAGACCGACTGGCAAGAAACTACATCTCCTATTTAGACAATCAAAAAATGACTAAAAAAAGTATTGCCAGAAAACTTTCGGCATTGAAGAACTTCTATGCTTATTTGATGGAAAAATCATTGATTGACGTCAATGTATTTTTAACGATCAAGACACCAAAGATACCAAAGAATCTGCCACATATTATTGACGATGAGGCGATTAACTACTTATTTAACTCGGTTGATAAAGATACGCCACTAGGTTACAGAAACTATTTGATTTTGGATCTGCTTTATAGTTGTGGACTTCGTGCCAGTGAAATCATTAACCTAGAAATCGGCGATGTCTATTTGTCTTCCGGACAACTGCTGATTCACGGTAAAGGCTCGAAAGACCGCTATGCACCACTGCATGAAAAATTAGTAGAAGAGCTTAGACACTACCTATCTTATACCCGAGTCAATTTATTAGCCAAAGGCAACAACACGCTTGAAAAGAAACTGCTAATTAACTATAAAGGTTCTGCCTTAACCGCTAGAGGCATTAGAGTCATCTTAAATCAAATAATCAAGGACTCTGGCGAAACTTATAAGATTCATCCGCATATGTTAAGACATGCGTTTGCAACGACCCTCTTGAACCATGGTGCAGACTTAAGAGTTGTTCAGGAGTTGCTTGGTCATGCCAATTTAAAGTCAACACAAATCTATACCCACGTATCTGCTGAAATACTGAAAGAAAAATACAAGGATGCCCACCCAAGGATGATAAAAAATGAGAAAGATAAGTGACATTATAATTGAAGAGGGTACCGAAGATTTAGCAGTCCAAAAAGAAAGAACAACCGTTCGCGGCATTATTCTAAATGATGACAAGTTATTGATGGTCTATTCGCATAAGTTTACGGATTATACATTTCCTGGTGGCGGCGTCAAAAAAGATGAGGACCACCAAACTGCATTAAAACGGGAACTAAATGAAGAACTTGGTGCGAAGGATTTGGTTAATTTGAGACCTTATGGTTATATAGAAGAAAAAAGATTTGGTTTAGGGGATACAAAAAGTGTCTATCTTCAAACCTCGTACTATTATTTTGTAGAGGTTGATGGTTACGGCAAACAGTCATTGATGGAACGAGAATTAGACCATGGTGTCCAACCGACTTGGGTTTCAATCGAGGAAGCAATTGATTTCAATAGAATCGCAATTGCAACCTATCATCACCACAAGGGCATGAAAACCGTATTGCCTAGAGAAATCAAAGTATTAGAGGATTTAAGGAAGTATTTAAAAGATGCAAAGGAGAATGAACATATTGAGAAAATTTGAAGTCATTAAGCTTTATAAAGATCAAGCCATCAATTTACCGGTTAGAGCGACCAAGCATAGTGCCGGCTATGACATCGAGTCGGCAGAGGATCTTGAAATTAAACCAGGCAGTATTGTTAAAGTACCCACTGGCTTAAAAGTGATTATGCCAAGTGACGAGGCGTTATTTGTCTATCCTAGGTCGTCACTAGGCATTAAAAAGGGATTGATCACTTCAAATGCTGTTGGTGTCGTTGATGCTGATTACTACAATAACCCCGATAATGAAGGACACTTGATGATACCGTTATATAACTTCGGCAAAGAAACAGCATATATTGCCAAAGGTGAACGCATTGCCCAAGGCATTTTCCAAAAGTTCTTTTTGACCGATGATGATCAAACAAACGGCATAAGAACTGGCGGCTTTGGCAGTTCAGGAAAATAATGACGAGACAGGAAGAAGAAAATTATGAGAAAAATATGTTTAACGATACTTGGCATGCTTTCATTGTTATTGGTTGCCTGCAATACAAGTACACCAGTCCATATCACTTACATGTCACAAGGAAACATTGTCTTTGTTGATGAAGTCGAATCAGGCAAGTCATTCTTACCAAGCGAAAGATTAACCAGAGAAAATCATATCTTTGTTGGTTGGTATTTAGATGATCTATTGACCTATCCAATGGCATTTAATGCTGGTGCGTCAAATGATTTGATTTTATATGCAAAGTGGTTGACCAATGACAGCAATTTAAATGACAATGACTTTGAAAATTGGTTGACCCAAAATGCGGAGTTCATCAATAGTTTGATTGATATTGAAAGCACAGGATATAGTGCTTCAGATATTCTGCACTTAGTGAACGTCGCTCAAGAAGCAATGATTACTGAAGCCAACAAGAGTGTTGTCATGATTGACATCGTTTCAGGTCCATGGCAAGGCAGTGGCGGTTCAGGAGTCATTTATCGTAAAGAAGGAAATACTTACTATGTAATTACCAATGAACATGTCACCGAAGATTCGTCCTCTGCATCATTTAGAATTACCGTTTTTAATGGTACGCAGTCTAAAATGTATTCAGGTGTTACCAAAGTTCATGAATCATCAACCAAAGATTTAGCGATTTTAAAATTTACGACAACCGATAATCTTCAAGTTATGCCACTTGCAGATGGCAATCTGATTAAAAAAGGTCAATTGGTTTTCGCAATCGGTTCACCTGTTTGGTTTGAAGACATTGTGACGCAAGGCATCGTTTCATATCCAAAAAGAAACGATGCAGATGATGATGGTTTTGATGCGGATGTCATCATGCATACAGCAGCCATCAATCCAGGCAATTCTGGTGGCGCACTGATTAACATTTATGGTGAATTGATTGGCATTAATGCATACTCTTATCCAATTTACGATGAAGAAACGGATTTGCAGCTGTATAATTTCGCAATCCATATTGATGAAGTCAAAGCATACATCATAAACAAAAATTAGTAATATACTTTATAAGTATTGCAAATTAAATGACCTTGTGATATATTAAAGAGGCTGTTAAATACACATGGATAATGCTCTTCTAGTCAGGTGCTACAATGTAGTGGCTAGAATACGAGTTATCCAGAGGAAAAAAACTAAAATCGGAGGAAATATATAATGGCAGTAGTTTCAATGAAACAATTACTGGAATCTGGTGTGCACTTTGGACACCAAACCAGAAGATGGAACCCTAAAATGGCTCCATACATCTTCACTGCGCGTAAGGACATTCACATCATTGACCTTAAAAGAACTGCAGAGGAAATAGAAAAAGCATACTCAGCACTATTTGATATTGTTGCTGAAGGCGGTAAAGTACTATTCGTTGGTACAAAGAAGCAAGCTTCAGAAGCTGTAAAGGAAGAAGCAATTCGTTCTGGGCAGTTCTATGTTGACCACAGATGGTTGGGTGGAACCTTAACCAACTTCAAGACAATTAGAAAGCGTATTAAATTATTACACGATTTATATGCTGCAGAAGAAGCTGGAAACTGGGCAAAACTACCTAAAAAGGAAGTTGCTGGTTTATTAAAGACTAGAAGCAAGCTTGAAAGATTCTTAGGTGGAATCAAAGAAATGCAAAGATTGCCACAAGCAGTTTATGTGGTTGATCCTAGAACTGAAGAAATTGCAGTGCTAGAAGCAAGAAAATTAGGCATTAAAGTATTTGGTATCGTTGATACAAACTGTGATCCAGATATGGTTGACTATATCATTCCTGCAAACGATGATGCAATCCGTGCTGTCAAACTGATTACTTGGGTTATGGGTAATGCAGTCATTGAAGCGCAAGGCGGCGTTGTTGAAAAGTTTGAAGAAGAAGATGTCGTACCATTTGACGTTGACAGAGATGAGAAAGCAAAAAGAGCAGCAAAAGATAACAGACATCCAAGACCTGAGCATAAACCAAGACACGATGGACCTAAGCCTGCTTACAAACCAGCACCAAAGACAGATGCGCCTAAAGCAGACGCACCAAAGACTGAAGCTCCAGTAAAAGAAGCAAAACCAGCAGAAAAAACTGAAGTCAAAGAAGCTCCAAAAGCTGAAGCACCAAAGGCAGAACCTAAAAAAGAGGTTAAAGCTGAACCTAAGGTTGAACCAGTTGCTGAAGAAACTAAAGCATTATCCACTTTGAAAGTTGCTGAACTAAAAGAATTAGCAAAAGCAAAGGGAATCGAAAACTATGCTGATTTAAAAAAGGCTGAATTAATTGACGCTTTAAGCAAATAATTAAAAGGGGATGAATATTTCATCCCTTTATTATGAAAAATATTGAAATATAGTATAATAAAAATGACGAACTAAAAGGAGAATTACATATATGGTTATTACAGCCGCTATGGTTAAAGAATTAAGAGATAAAACCGGAGCAGGAATGCTAGACTGCAAAAAAGCACTTGAAGAAACAAATGGAGATGTTGCCAAAGCAGTTGATTATTTAAGAGAAAAAGGTATGGCAAAAGCTGCTAAAAAAGCAGACAGAATTGCTGCTGAAGGTTTAACTTCAGTGCTAGTTAAAGGAAATGAAGCCGTTTTATTTGAGTTGAACTCAGAAACAGACTTTGTTGCTAAAAACGATCAATTCTTGAAATTACTGGATAATTTAGGCGAACTTATCGCTGCATCAAATGCAACAACCACTGAAGAAGCGTTGGCATTAAAAGATGGTAGCGGTCAAACAGTTGAACAGTTGCTGCTTTCAGCAACGGCAACAATCGGTGAAAAGATTTCATTAAGAAGAGTGATTAGAATCACTAAAAAAGCTGAAGAAGGCTTTGGTTCATATAAGCATATGGGTGGCAGAATTTCAGTACTTACTGTGACAAAAACAGCGGATGCTGAGGTAGCAAAAGATTTAGCAATGCACGTTTGTGTGTTTAATCCAAAGTTCTTAACAAGAGCAGATGTTGATCAAAAGACGGTTGAACATGAAACCCACATCATCAAAGAGCAAATGGCAGCAGATGCATCACTTGCAAGCAAACCAGAAAAAGTATTAGAAGGCATCTTACAAGGAAAGCTAAGCAAAATTCTACAAGAATTTGTTTTGGTTGACCAAGCATTTGTTAAAGATCCATCCATCAAAGTTGCACAGTATTTAAAATCTCATAACAATGATATCGTATCTTATGTCAGATTGGAAGTTGGCGAAGGTATTGAAAAAGAACAAACGGATTTCGCTGCTGAAGTCATGGCTCAAGTTAAAAAATAACTAACCTAAAGGGGGACATCATTATGTACCGACGCGTTATACTGAAACTTTCAGGAGAAGCATTAAAAGGTCAAGGAATTTATGGCATTGATCCCAAAACTGTTAAAGGGATTGCACTCGAGATCAAAAATTTAAGAGATTTGGATGTCGAGGTGGCAATCGTTGTTGGTGCAGGTAATCTTTGGCGTGGAAAAACCGGCGAAGAATTAGGCATGGACCGTGCGCAAGCAGACTATATGGGGATGTTAGGCACCATCATGAATGGTTTAGCATTACAGGATGCACTAGAAGGTGCTGGCGTGCCAACTAGAGTGATGACGGCACTGCCAACC
>CAZIZJ010000091.1:0-3281 GCA_964543675.1 uncultured Acholeplasma sp.
AGTTCATTGCAAAAAAAGATCCAAAGTATGTACTTATTTTATCAGGCGATCACATTTATAAAATGGATTACCGAAAGATGATTGCCGTCCATAAGGCGACAAAAGCCAAACTGACGATTGCATGTCAAGAAGTTGAACCATCAGAGATTTCAAGATTTGGCATTATGACGACCAATCGTGAAGATGAAATCGTTGAGTTCCAAGAAAAACCTAAAACATCTAAGAGTAAACTAGCAAGTATGGGTATTTATCTTTTTGATTTGGATCTTCTGAAAGATGTGTTATTTAAGTTAAAGGAAGAGGATTTGGATTTTGGTAAGCACATTATTCCTTATTTAATCGAAAACACTTCAAAATCAGTTTATGCATATCGTTTCAATGACTACTGGCAAGATGTCGGTACCTACGATTCTTATTTGGCAACCAATCTTGATATGATTAAATCCTATACCAAATTGGATTTATATGAACCGAGCTGGAAAGTGTTTACCAAGTCAGAGGAAAAACCACCAGTTAAAATTTATGAAACAGCTGAAATCAAACATGCACTGATATCAAATGGTTGTGTCATTGAAGGAACCATTATTAATTCAGTACTTTCGCCTGGGGTTAGGGTTGGTAAAGGTTCAGTCGTTAAAGACTCAATTATCTTAAATGACACCATTATTTCAGAAAATGTAACGATTGATAAATGTATCATTGATAAACATGTGGTTATCGGTAATGGTGCCTATCTTGGTTATGGGGACGATTTGACACCTAACTTGGAGAAGCCTGAGGTATTGTCATCTGGTATTACCGTTGTTGAAAAATCATCAATCATTCCTGCAAAAACTAGAATTGGCAGAAACTGCAGAATATTTAAACTAGGTAAGTTTACCTCAGAAACTATTCCTTCTGGTTCAACCATTAAATAACATCATCGAATAAACAAAAAAAGGGCGCAAATTTAATGCGTCCTTTTAACGTTTTATAGACTATAGTGCAGTTGGTAATTACTTAGCGTTTGCAACAGCACGTTTTGCAACATTTTGATAGTCAACGAAATCGACTAAAGTTGCACCAGAAACGTGATCAACTGTTCCCCAGAAGCCATCTTCATCCATTGAGTACACGGCATTAACACCAGTTTCCATTAAAGTATCGATAATTGCAGTCATGTTCCCTGTCCATCCTAAAGGGAAATTAGGACCAGTCCAATAACCTGTGGTTGACTTTGTCCAACCATTTGCTGCATTACCTGTACGCACTAAGCTTGATGCTGAGGTTGCTGTTGGTGAATCGATAACGAATACATTACCAGCCAACACTGCTTCCACATAAGCTTTAGCGTTTGCCTCATTTTTAACCCAATCTTCAATATTGGTTGTTCCATTTAAATACTGAATGGCATTTGAAGAGTTTAAAGAACCCGTATAGACTGTACCAGCAACATAAAAGTATTTTGCATAATATGTCGTTGTTGTCACATTTTGCGCATTCGTTACTTGACGTTTTACAACATTTTCAGGGGTTTCATCAGCCCAGCCTTCCACTGCCAATAATTGACCAGCGTTATATGGTAGATAGTATTCTTCAATGGTCATTTCAGTAATTCTATCCCCAACCAATTTTACGGTAACTTCGCCAACATAGTGACTGTGAACTAAGCCATAACCCGTACCTTCTTTTTCAGTCTCACCACATGCAGCAAGTGCAAAAGCAGCGACCAAAACTAGCATCACAAAAAAACATTTTTTCATGTAAATCCTCCTCTTAACTTTTTTAGTTTATCGATTTTACACCCAAATTATATACCGATACTTAGTGAATGTCAAAGGATTCTATAATTGATAACGGTTTCATGGAATATAAGAGAATATCTGATTTCTATTTAATTGTAAATAATGTGAAAATTTTCTAATTGTTTACATGAATTAGAATATGATACAATAGTATCGGTTACTGAAAGGCATGAAAACGAATTGAAATATAAATCATTAAACGATAGACAAAAGCATATTAGAAACTTTTCAATTATTGCACATATTGATCACGGTAAGTCGACACTGGCAGACCGTATTTTAGAAATGACCTCAAGCGTTCTTAAAAGAGACATGAAAGAACAGTTACTGGACTCAATGGATTTAGAAAGAGAACGCGGCATTACCATTAAGTTGAATGCTGTGCAGTTGACTTATGTTGCCAAAAATGGCGAATCCTATATTCTCCATTTGATTGATACTCCGGGTCATGTTGACTTTACGTATGAAGTATCAAGATCACTTGCAGCCTGTGAAGGTGCTGTTTTAGTTGTTGATGCTGCACAAGGCATCCAAGCGCAGACATTGGCAAACGTTTATTTAGCGCTTGATAATGACTTAGAGATTATTCCGGTTTTAAATAAGATTGACTTGCCTTCTGCAGAACCTGAAAAGGTTAGAGCAGAAATAGAGGATATCATTGGTATTGATGCCAAGGATGCTGTCAAAGCATCTGGAAAATCTGGTTTAGGTGTTGATGAAATACTTGAAAGAATCGTTCACCATGTCAAAGCACCGCAAGGTGATGAGAATGAACCGCTGCAAGCATTGATCTTTGACTCATTTTTTGACCCGTATCGCGGGATTGTACCAACGATTAGAGTATTTAATGGTTCGGTCAAAAAGGGTGATGTCATCGAGTTTATGGCAACCAATGCCAAGTTTGAAGTGGTTGAAGTCGGTGTCTATACGCCGAAACAAAAACCAGTTGATGTTTTAGGACCGGGGGACGTCGGTTATTTAACGGCAGCGATTAAGACAATCGGTGACGTCAGAGTTGGGGACACCATCACTGGCGCAGGGAAGCGTGCATCGAAACCACTACCTGGATATCGTACATTAAATCCAGTCGTCTTTTGTGGACTCTACCCAATTGACCCTGATCAATATACAGAACTTAAAGATGCACTAGAAAAACTGAAACTAAATGATGCATCGTTAATCTATGAACCAGAAACTTCTCAGGCACTGGGCTTTGGTTTTAGAAGTGGGTTCCTAGGTTTACTGCACATGGATATTATTCAGGAAAGAATATCTAGAGAATTCAATATTGAATTGATTGCTACTGCACCATCGGTAGTCTATCATGTGCATTTAACCAGTGGTGAAATGATTTTAGTGGATAACCCTTCATTTTTACCAGATATTCAAAAGATTGAAAAAATCGAAGAACCTTATGTCAAGGCTACCATCATGTGTCCTAAAGATTATGTCGGTGCCGTGATGGAAATCTGCCAGAAGAAACGTGGTCAGTTTGGT
>CAZIZJ010000091.1:3291-5387 GCA_964543675.1 uncultured Acholeplasma sp.
GATATGAAATATGTTGATCAAACCAGAGTCATGCTGACTTACACATTGCCTTTAGCGGAAATCGTTTATGACTTTTTTGACAAGTTGAAATCAACGACCAAAGGATATGCTTCATTTGATTATGAACTCGCCGGTTATAAGCCGTCTTCCTTAAGAAAGATGGATATCTTGTTAAATGGTGAAGTAGTCGATGCCTTGTCAGTCATTGTTCATAGAGACTTTGCCTATCAAAGAGGGAAAGCAATTGTTGAAAAGTTAAAAACACTGATTCCTAGACAAATGTTTGAAATACCGGTTCAAGCTGCACTTGGTGGAAAAATCATTGCTAGAGAAACAATCAAGGCGATGCGAAAAGATGTTCTAGCTAAATGTTATGGCGGCGACGTCTCACGTAAAAAGAAACTTCTAGAAAAACAAAAAGAAGGTAAAAAGCGAATGAAAACCTTTGGTCGCGTAGAGATACCGCAAAGTGCTTTCATGGCAATTTTATCGAATTCAGACGACTAATTTGAAGATGCCATTTTTATGGCATTTTTCTTACTCATTTTTCTTGACATGAATGCGCTTACATGTTAAGATATATGTGGATGAATAATTCAGTATTTTAAAAGGAGAGAAATTATGTTAGTCGCATCAATTTTGGTGAAACTAAATAATATTTCAATCACAGCGTGTCAGTCACGCGAGATGTTTCTATACCATAATACAAAAGGGTGAGAATATACTTCTATACCCTTTTTTAATGGAAAAAAAGGAGTAATCAATGCTTACATTAGAAGATACAGTTTCAACAAAGAATAGTTTGAAACAAAGTGGTGTTACCATTTTCCGTTTAAGTCAGTTAATGACTGAACAGCGAGATAAACAAATTGATGAGATTCTTGAAATATTAACCATTGAATCAGATAAACAAGAATAAACCGCCTGAGGTTATCAGGAAAAATTTTCTCCTCTCTCTAAGAGGTATCCAAAGTTGGGTGGATACCTCTTTATTTTTGATATAATAGGATTAAAGGAATGGTTAACATAATATGAAGGGTTTATATGTCCATATTCCGTTTTGCGAGTACATTTGTCATTACTGTGACTTCGTTAAAAGAGTTCCTAAAAACAGTGATATGATTGATCAGTACTTAATACGGTTAAGAGATGAAATAAAACTATATCAAAAACATTTTGATTCCATAGAAACAATTTTTATTGGTGGTGGTACACCATCGATGTTAACGGTTGATCAGTTGACCTATCTTTTTGATTCGCTTAAAGGGATTGTTCCGATTGAGTATTCAATTGAATTAAACCCTGAAAGCTACACCCATGAAAAGGGATTGCTGTTTAAAAAGTATGGCATCAACCGTGTGTCCTTAGGCGTTCAAAGCTTTGATGATAAAATTCTTGCCTATTTGAATAGAGGTCATAAGGAACACCAGGTCAAAGGTATCATTGAGGATTTGAAATCATTAGGCATCTCATATATTTCAATTGACTTGATATTCGCCATTCCTGGTCAGACGATGGAACACATCACTTATGACTTGAATAAGTTCATTGAGCTTGATGTGACCCATATTTCATACTATGCCTTAATCTTAGAGGATAAGACGTATTTTTATCATCAGTATTTGAAAGGTAACTTCAAATCAATGGATGAAGATACTGAGGCAAACATGTATGCCTATATCATGGACTATTTAAGTGCGAATGGTTTTGAACAATATGAAATTAGCAACTTTGCAAGAAACGGTCATTACTCTTTGCATAATACAATTTACTGGACCTTGGGTGAATACATTGGCGTTGGCATGGGAGCTCATGGGTTCATTGATAATTACCGTACATATAACGAAAGAGGCATGCCGCAGTATTTAGATCATTTTATGAAAGAAAAGACACTACAAACCAAAGAGACCAAACTGCAGGATGAATTAATCTTTGGTCTTCGAATGACTAAAGGCGTTTCAATGTCTGGCATTGAAAAACGTTATGGTGTCAATCTCTTGGAAGCATATCCTAAAATATTAGAAAAAGTTGAATTGGGTTTAGTTAAAATGGAAAATGATTATCTCTATTTAACAAGAGAGGGTATGATGCTTGGC
>CAZIZJ010000092.1:0-5384 GCA_964543675.1 uncultured Acholeplasma sp.
ACCCGTCTAACGCGTTAGCAGTGCGCCCTCTTCGACCACTTGAGTATCACTCCGTTTAAAATTTGACGACAATTATCGTGCCTTTATATGTTAACTTATTTTAATATAATTGTCAATCCAAAGAAAGCATATATTTATGCTGTTTTTTAGCTTTTACTTTTTGTTTTTATTGACGATTAGAATGATAACAATCGGTGCCACAGTAATACCAATAATGACGGCGGCGATGCCCATCATAATAAAGATCAATGGATGTATTGTTTTAATCGCATTTCCAGTCGTATTTAGCGTTACATGAAAATATGCGTTTTCATCAACAATAAACCGGTAACCATTTTCAATGGATTCATACTGCTGCAATATGTAAATGATATAGTATGGCTTTGCCTCATCATATAAAATATCAATAACTATATCTGATCTTTCTTTAAATCTTGTTCCATGATGAAACATCATGCCAAACGATGGATTCTCACCAAAATATTGATAGTCTTTTCTAAGTGGTGAAATACTAAAATGACTAATATGGTTTATTCCGCTTGACAGTATTACATCAAAAACAAAATATACTCTATTTCCGTAGTGTTCACTATATAAATGATCCGCATCAAGATCTATTTCGTTGGATGGATTAAAAATTCCATCAAAAGTATAAGATGAATCGGGATTATGGAAAAAATCTAATAACTCGTTGTCAACACTATAATAGTGATACATTTTAAAGGGTAACTCCACATCATCTTTCATAAAACGAAATTGTGAAATGTATTGATTTGAAAATGGTGTTTCAAATACCATTGCCAGTCTTGTTTCAATATCGTTTGCTGTATGATTCATGATTTGATGATTCATCGTTACTTGTGCATGCGTGATGTATTCAGAGTTTGAAAAACCATCGATTGGCTTTATATGGATTGTTCTTGTCTGTGCTTGAATACTTACATTTTCGCCATCCTTAATGATGTACTCATTAAAATAAACCGGTTCTGGCAACGGTTCAGTCGAAAAAGTCTTTGGCATGGTAAAAAATATGATTAGCAACAAAAAAATCGTTATCTTTTTATTCATGTATTTTTCCCCCAGTGATTAGTTTCATTTTATCATGATGCATCCATGAATACTTGTTTAACTATAATTTTTAACGTGTAAAGAAAAGCCATCAAAACCGATGGCTGTATTCTTAAGATAAAATAATCAATTGGCTGTATTAATCATTGTCAATCCAACTTTTTGCTTGACTGGATCAATGTTTAATACCCATACAGTAACAATCTGTCCAACCGACAATACATCCTTTGGATGTTTGATGAATTGTTTCGCTATTTTAGAGATATGCACCAAGCCATCATTTTTAAGTCCAATATCAACAAATGCACCAAAGTCAGTGACATTTCTAACAACACCTTCTAATTCCATGCCGACTTGCAGGTCTTCAAGGTTTAAGACATCTGATTTTAATATTGGTTGGTCAAATTCATCACGTGGATCTCTTAGCGGTGCAACAAATGCATCCAATATTAAATCCAACGTATATTTATCAGTTCCCAGTTCTCTAGCTGTCTTTTCTTTATCAACATTTTCGGTCCAAAGTCTAACGGAAGGTTTTCCGATTTCTTCTTTGGTAATTGAAAGTTTTTTCATCACTTCTTTTGCTAGTTCATAACTCTCTGGGTGAATTGATGTCATATCAAGGATTTCGTCACCCTCAGGAATTCTTAAGAATCCAATCGCTTGTTCATAAGCTTTAGGTCCAAGTTTTGGTACTTTTAGGATTTGGTCTCTGTTTTTAAAGCCACCAACCTTGTTTCTATAGGTTACAAAGTTTTCAGCTGCTGTTTTGTTTAAGCCTGAAACATACATTAAAAGTGACTTACTAGCCGTATTGGCATTAACCCCTACTTGGTTGACCACTTGTGAAACAACGAAGTTCAATGTATCATCTAACTTCTTAGGTGCAACATCGTGCTGATATTGACCGACACCGATTGATTTTGGATCAATCTTGACTAGTTCTGCTAGTGGGTCCTGCAGGCGTCTAGCGATACTTGCTGCACTACGTTCTTCAACCGAGTAGTCAGGAAACTCTTCTCTAGCTACTTCACTAGCTGAATAGACTGATGCTCCAGCTTCAGAAACGATGACATATTTTGCATCCATCCCTTCTTCTTTAATCAATTTAGCAATAAAGCTTTCAGTTTCTCTAGATGCTGTACCATTGCCGATCGCGATTAATTCGAACTGATATTTCTTATAAAGTACTTTGATTTTCAATCTTGCTTCAAAAACTGCTTTATCATCAGTTTTGGCACCAATTGATTTTTCATGCGGATAAATAACGCCTTTTTCCAAAACCATGCCGTTCTTATCAACGACACATAGTTTACAACCGGTTCTAAATGCCGGGTCCACCCCTAAAATGACTTTACCCTTAAGTGGTGGCTGCAATAACAGTTTAGATAAGTTATCAGCAAATACTTCAATTGCTTGGTCTTGTGCTCTATCTGATAACTCGGTTCTGATTTCTCTTTCAATCGAAGGGAAAATCAAACGTTTTAACGAATCTTCAATCGCTTCGACTAAATAGTCATCAGCCAATGATGACTTTTTAATAACTTCTCTTTTAAGATAACTTTCCATACCGTCTTTGGTGCCTTCCAGCTTAACGGTAATCACTTTTTCATCTTCTGCTCTGTTTAATGCCAGTATTTGATGGGGCTTAACTTTGGTGATTGGTTGCTGGTAGTCATAATAAAGCTCGTAGACACCCTTTTCATCCAGTTTTTTGCCGTCTTTCTTGACATTGGATATAATGACGCCTTGGTTGTACAAATAGTCTCTTAAATGCTTTCTGTAGGTTGCATCATCTGAAATCTTTTCAGCAACAATGTATTTAGCACCTTCTAGTGCTTCATCAGTTGATTTAACATCTGCAGTTAAAAACTTTTTAGCCTCTTCGATAACATCCGTATTTGGAAAACTCATTAAGAAATCCGCTAGTGGTTCCAAACCTTTGGCGATTGCTTCTGTTGCCTTCGTCTTTTTCTTTTCTTTATATGGACGGTATAAGTCTTCTACTTCAACCAGTTTGGATGCTTTTAGGATCTCTTGTTTCAATTCTTCGGTGAGCATCCCTTTTTCTTCAATTAAACGCATCACATCTTCTTTACGCTTAAGTAAGTTCTTGGCATATTCAAATGCCTGGTTAATCGCGAATATTTGTTCCTCATCCATCCCGCCAGTAAGCTCTTTACGGTATCTGGCGATAAAGGGAATGGTTGCACCTTCTTCTAATAATTCCAGTATCAGTGCAACCTTCGTACTTGGTAGTTTTAAGTCCTTGGATACTTCATTGACTAATTGTTCGTTCATATTGTCCTCCTATGAAATAATAAAGGGGAAAAAACTTCTCCCCTTATTTTTTATTGTAAGCCTTCTAATAGTTCGTTTAATTTGGTTAGTGCAGAGTCGTTCTTGTCAACTGCCGTCCATGGACCAAACCACTCTAATTCTTCACCATTATGAATTTCTAATAATGCTGGCACTCCAGCTGATGCAGCTTGTCCAGCACTTGTATCAATCGTTGATGCCCATGTTGCATTGGCTGCCTCAGAGATGTCTAAGAAGAAGATTGCTACATCATCACCTAAGGTAATGTAAATGAAGCCGTCTGTCGTTCCGTTAGCCACTGTTCTTTCTGTTGCAATATCTAAATCCATCAACTGGTCAACAACTGCAAGCGCTTGGTTTTGCCTATTGATTGTCGTTTCTGACAATCCGGCAGTACTTAAGTCAGCAAAGAAGAAAATATAGACATATGCATAATTGTCTAGTGCTTCTCTTAAACCAAGATGAGTAATGTTTTCAAAGTTCTCACCAGTATTGATCTGATCGATCTGGGTTACCGTAATATAATTGTTTGCGTGATATTTTTTGGTTGTTTGATTGACGTTGTCACCGATAAGCGTATCAACGACAAAATAAAGGACAACAGCAAACAACGCTACTGCCATAATTATCAAAATAACTTTAAAAAACATCTCACCTTTTTCTGATTCTTCTTTAATGCCTGTAATACCTGCTGTTTCTTTGACAGCAGTTTCCTTCTTTAATACTTCTTTTTTGTTTGCACGAGCCATTTTTCCACATCCTTATTAAAAATTACGCATTACTATTATAGCGAAAACTTATAAGTTTTACAACCTAAAGCTTATATTCTAATACCACAAATGCAATCGCGTGATATTCTGTGTGACTTATTGTGATATGACAAACATCGCTATTCAAGAATTTTGACTGGACATATGGTGCCCCGTCTTTGTCATTTAGAATCATAAAATCCTTGTAGTTCGCTGTTTTGTCACCTGATTTGTAACATTTGAACAGTGCTTCTTTGGCGGCAAACCTGCCAGCCAAGTAAGTCAGTTTTCTTGATTCATGATTAATGTTTTCAAATTCCAATACTTCTTTATCAGACAATACCTTTTTAGAAAATCTTTCAATGCCTATTTCTTTGATTCTTGCTAGCTCAACCAAATCGGTTCCGATTGCTTTAATCATTTCTTATCCCTCTTAATTTCATCGGCTAAATCCTTGATTCTGTTGAATCTGTGATTCAGCCCAGACTTTGTAATCCGTTCATCAAACATCTCTTCAAAATAGATAATCAGCTCATTTAATGAGATATCTGGATATGTCTTTCTTAAGCGAACTGCCTGCATCAGTTTTGGATTCAGTTTTCTTTTGTATTTCTCAAGCAGTATAATATCCTTTAATTGGTTATTGGCTGCAACAATCGTTTTCTTTTCATTAGCGATTTCGCAGTTCAAAACCCGATTGATTGAATTATTGAAATCTCGCTTGATCCGAATGTCTTCATATTCAAAGACCGTATCTGATGCACCAATGAATCTTAAGAAATCTTCAATTTTAGTAGCATCCTTCAAATAACAGATCAATCCTTTTCTTCTGGTTGTTATTTTAGCATTCAATTCAAAAACATTCATTGTTTTTTGAATGCGCTGAATAACATCCTTATTATCAGCATAAATCTCTAAATGATATTCTGCTGTCTTTGGATCATTGACTGAACCGGATGTTAAGAAGGCGCCTCTTAGGTATGCACACTTTGTTTCTTTGGTCTGCGTTAAAAATTCTGAGGCATCGCCATCACCAAAAATACCGTGTTCTGCCCTAATTTCATCAATCGAGTCAGTAATGCCTAGTTGAATTTGATAGCCTTTATTGAAGTTACCTTGTTTTTTAGTTAAAAGCGTACTGCCTATTTTATACAGTTTTTTGAGCATGCTTAAAAATCTTCTGGCAACTGTTGGATTGTTTGACTTAAACCACAGTACTTGCTTCCCTTCAGAAATAGTTAGTTCGCA
>CAZIZJ010000093.1:0-5364 GCA_964543675.1 uncultured Acholeplasma sp.
GCTGGTGTTCCTTCAGACATCGGTTCTAAATCACGATCAAATAGAGCTGAAAATTTATATGTTTCACCGTAAGCAACAATCTTACCATCTTCTTCCCAGTGTGTAGCACCTTCAGAAAATACAGTAACTACTTGGTTAAAAGGATAAATTGTTGGTTCGCCACCATCAACAGTGACTGATACTTCAGTAACTGATACAAAATCGTATTCTGCAACAAAAGTTGTGTGTTCTTCAACATTAGCAGTTGAAGCACTCCAGCCAGCAAATTCATAACCGACTTTAGAATCAGCTAAATTAGGACCTTCATAAGTTGCAGGACCAGCTTCGTCTAAGAAGTCAACGTCAAGTACCTTACCGTTAACGTCTTGGAAAATTGCTAAAATCTGTCCATCTGGAACTAAAATTGCATCAACGACTAAGTCAGTTGTTGCAGCAAATGCTTGAACATCGCCAGTTCTTGAAGCATCGTGCTGACCATTAACTAACCATGCATAAACTTCAGAACCATCAAGTTCTAAATCAACATTTACTGTATCTCCATACTCAAAAGTATCAGATAGAAATGATGTATTGTCATTATCTGCCCAGATGTTGACTGTTACCTCAACTTCTTCGCCTGTTACATCAGCATATGCCGTTGGTCCTAGCGCAAGCACCAAAGTAAATGCCATTAATAGTGAAAGGATTAATGTGGTTATCTTTTTCATGTTAATCACCACAACTCTTCCCATTGTGCAACACCAGATGATGCCATAGAGTCTTTTACTTCGATCTCTACAACTTCGATTTCTGGAGTTTCATAATTTTGTTTTTTATTTTCCATTGTTTTTTCTCCTTTTATGGAATATTTTGCTTGTTAAAACGATGAGTCTTTTCTCTCTCTATTTACAGTGATTAAGTAGGTTGCGCTTACCTACTTTCTCCCCGAGTTGTCTTTTGAAGTTCTCACTACAACCACACTTTTCTCAATTTAAGGAAATCGGTTTCCCTAATATTATAAAAAAGTACGGTCATAAAATGAAAACGCTTGCTTATGTGTATTATATTACATTGTTTTTACATTGTCAACTAAAAAGATACCTAAATGTGAAAACGTTTTTAGAAATTATTTAAGTAAAGCCCCAATTCTCAGTTATTAGCGATTGGGGCTTTATGAAATATGTGAAATCAATACGATATTTAAGGTATTTGCACTGGCGTAATCACTAGTTGTAGTATGATGTCTGATTGAATGTTTAGCTGGATTCTTCTGCTATCTAATTGAATCTGTAGCATACCATCACTATTGGTTGTTCCTATTAACTGGTTATCCATATAAATTGCTGTATTTGGGTTGGTTTTAATTTGATAGGTGCCAGCGGATTGTGCATGAATAAAATAAATGGTTTCAGTGTCACTTTGTTCATAGAATTTGGTAATATTTAAGACATTGTATCCGAAATTAAAGACCGTCTGGATTTCAGCAACCGCTCTTGTTTCCATGATTGCCAGCAAGACGATCATTGCATTTGCCTCTAGTGCTGCTCTTGAAATTAATCCATCTTTGTACTGATCAATTAACTGAACGTATTCATCCGGATTAAATGGTCCCCATGATTTAATATTGGCACCTGAATTGAGTTCATTGAAGTGATAGGCGTTATAATTCCACCAGTCACTCATCGTAACCCCAGTAAAGCCCCATTCGTTTCTTAGGATTTCAGTATTTAAACTATAGCTTTCTGCCGTCTTTTCGCCGTTAACTAAATTATAGGCGGTCATCATGAACTGAATATTTTCTGTTTTAATAACCATTTCAAATGGTTTTAAATAGATTTCTCTTAATGCTCTTTCAGATACTCTGGAATCCGAATTATGACGGTTACCTTCTTTTTCATTGGCAATAAAATGCTTTAAGGTAACAAAGACGCCAGTTGCCTGTACCCCACGGGTTACATATTTAGCAAATAAGCCAGTAACCAGTGGATCTTCTGAATAATACTCAAAGTTTCTGCCAGCCAGTGGATTTCTTTGAATGTTCATGCCTGGTGCCAGCCAAATATCAATACTCTTTGATTTGGCTTCCAGTCCAATTCTAATGCCGAACTCCTCTGCTAAATCTAAATTCCATGTACTAGCAAGCAGCGTGGATGATGGGAAATAAGTTCCTTTAGGCTCTGCTCTAATTCCGGCAGGACCATCAGAGGTTTCTGCCTGAATAATACCTAGGTGTTCTAGTGAACCACCGATTCTACCGGTGGTATCAACTAAAACGGTGGATTGCTTTTGCTCGTCGTTTTTAGATAGTTCAATTAACTCTTCAATCGTCAACTGTTTAACGAAATCATTGATTAAACTCTTGTCTTTAAAGACATCATTAAATTCAATCGTCCAAGGCAATACCGCACCTAAATTGGTATTTGGCGTAAATGGTTGATATGGACTCGTTAAGGTTACACCATTTTTTGCCAGCAAGAATGAATCGGTATTGGTTGCTCTACCACCCTTTGATTCAAATCTTAAGGTGTTTTGACCCTGAGATAAATTGACAGTAACCGTATTGGTTAATGTATAGTTATGCCACTGCCCTTGTCCACCTTCACCAGTCTTTGGTACATTGACAGTAACGTTTTGATTACTGCCATTAACTAGTACTGTCCAAACATCTGATGCAGCTGCACCACCATTAGCCATTCTAAATTGCAATTGGTAGGTACCAGCCTCTGCCACATTCAAGTCATACTGCAAGAAAGCAGTGGGACTTGATAGAAAGGCAACAGCTGTACCAATACCAGTTGCATTCGCATATTTTTGTAAGGATAGTCCACTTGAACCCATATTATAGTTTTCTGCTTCAATAACCGTTGTTTGACTGCCGCTGACCGGTATGTTTTTACCTAAAACATTCATTGGTTCATACGTACCATCTGCAAGTAGTCTTTGAGTTAATTGTCTTGGTGCCAGTTGCTGCGTCAATTGTTCAACAACAATCAGTTGATGAACGCTGTAGGTATAGGCAATGTTTCTTTCCTTGGCATTTCTGACACTATTTCCGACATATAAATGATAATCTCCAGCCTCTAATACCCAAGCAGACATTTGAACCTTGCCGGTATCATCGTAGGCTGCCATATCATCAATATCAAATGAAATGGTTAAGATTTGTTCTTCATTTGGTCTTAATAATTTGGTTTTGGCAAATCCAGCTAGTTCTTTGGCTGGATTGCCTAGGTTGCCTTGTGGGGCACTGTAATAAATCTGTGCGACTTCTTTACCAGCAACATTACCGGTGTTTTTAACACGTACGCGGCTGACTAATTGATTGTCAATCACTTCGGTGCTTAAATGCGTCATGTCAAATGTTGTATAGGATAGTCCATAACCAAATTCATAATGGACTTTCATGTAATTTGGATCAAAGGTTTCAAAGTGTCTGTATCCTACAAAGATGTCTTCCATATATTGCGGACTGTTGCCTGCAAAATTGCCAGACGTTGGAAAAAACTCATAGGTATTAGCAAACGTCTGAGCCAATTTTCCTGATGGATTGACGTCCCCTACTAAAATATCAGCAATCGCATCCCCACCTTCTTGTCCTGGTAACCAGGCAACAAGTAGTGCATCAGCAGCCGTTCTTGGTCGTTTAATCCAAGCAGTATCCATTGCTCCTGCAATATTTAAGACAACAACAACTTTATCGTATAAAGTTCTTGCAAGTTCAATCATGCTATCTTCATTTGGATGTAAATAGTAATCCCCTGCATCTTGACTTCGATCAGATGTTTCCTGCGCACTTCTGGTAATGAATATTACAGCAGTATTGGCAGTTTCTGATGCTGCTGTAATCATTTGATTGGTTACTGGATTGCCAGATAAATGCGCATTCTTAATTAAACTGTTTAATTTGATTTTACCAGTGTTTTCTTTAGTAACCATACCAAAGAATGGATTAATGATATGGTAGGCATTGACCCAACCTGAACCACCACCACCAGCAATGTAACCACTAGTTACGCCACTACCCAGTAAAACAACTTCATCACTACTCTGTAATGGTAAAGCATTGTTTTCATTGTGTAGTAAAACCATTCCTTCGCCAGCCATTTGTCTGACAAAAGCATCATTACCTTCATTAAAATATGCGTAGGCATCAATATCATATAATTTTAATGATTCATCGCCATTACAGGCAACTAATGAAATGACTATTAATACCATTAGCAATACGCTACTTATTTTCTTCATAATTACTCCTTCATGCATTTTATTATGCCATTTGAATAGATTCCATATTATTCACATCTAATCGCACCATGTAATAGATCTAAATAATATAGTTTGTTAAACAATAAGTCGAAGCCAAATCGACTCCGACTTATTGAATGTAAAATGATTTAATACTTAATTTGTTTCTCTAAAATATTGATTTCTAATTGCAGTAATATCACTGTCTTCTGCAAAAACACCAGGTGTGTTGACAATATACTGTACAGCAAAGAAGTATGTTTCTGTCGCTTGATATCCGTCATGATTAATTTCGGAATCATATACGCCAAGTACTTGAGTTAAAAGATTAATAATACCACCAGGTAATATATACATTCCTTCACCACCACCAGCGACTTCAATTCCAGCAAATGTAGTTGCTCCATCAGCACTTGTTATGGTTTTGTTAGCGTAAAATCTAAATGATCCTACTAAATCTTCTGAATTCGTCGAAGTATAGATAAACACATTCATGTATGCAATTTCACTATTATGTAGTGTCAGAATTCCTGCTGGTGCATTACCATCATTAACACGATTTATCGCAATAGCAAAGGAACCACCAGGTGCACCACCTTCAACATAGAATAAATTATAGGACACAACAGGTTTTTCCTGTGCTGGTATCATTTCCTGCCAATAGTACTGCGCAAACCCAGAAATCGAACTATCAGCAGAGAATATACTGTTTTCTGAAATGAACAATTTAACTTTAAGGTAATATGTGCCATAAACATCATAATCAGTATCGAGTAATGTTTCAAGTAATGCTTTGAAATTTGCCGCAGTAAATTCCATACCACCACCAGATCCTGTAATCAATGTTGTGCTTACAACTTCTAAACCATCTTCTGTTGTAATTGTTTTATCACCATAAACTCTGAATGTTGTTATAGGAACCGGATTAGCATTTGAGTCATGTACGTAGACCATTAAGTAATCAATATTTTCATCTCCAATATATGGTCTAGCTAGATCTGCTCTATTCAACGCCACAGGAACATATCCATTACCACCCCAAGGATATGCATATCCTGTTGTGATATGTACTGGTTGTCCAGCTCCAGTAAGCGGTGTTGTTTCACTAAAGAAGCGTGGTGTATAATCGCTTAATACACT
>CAZIZJ010000094.1:0-5318 GCA_964543675.1 uncultured Acholeplasma sp.
GGTCAAGTCTGTGCGATTTATGATGGCGAGGTATGCATTGGTTCAGGATTTATTAGTGAGGCATATAGTAAGGGAGAAAAAAGACTTTACAGCTAATGGATGAAAAAGTAAAAGGATACGTTAAATCCTATATTTATAAAAATGATGAAAACGGCTATGTCATTGCCAAACTAGAAACCGACAATAATGAGGTAGTAACCATTGTCGGTTATTTTCCATTACTAAACGAAGAATTATTATATGAGTTTACTGGCGAAACCGTCAACCATAAAAAATTCGGCAAGCAGTTTAAGGTAAATACCTATACCAGGGTAGAAGATACCTCAGAAAGTGGTTTGGTGCGTTATTTAGCGTCAGACGATTTTACTGGCATTGGTCCAAAGACGGCCCAGAAAATCGTTGATTTATTAGGAGCCAATGCCATTAACTTAATCATTGAAGATGAAAGTATCCTATCACCGATTCTAAATCCGATTAAGCGTGTCAGACTTAAAAAGGAACTGGTGCATCATCAAGTGGAGCACCAAATATTCATTACGTTATTAGATTATGGCTTAAGCAATAAAGTCGCTTCCAAACTCTATAAAAACTATGGGCATGAAACTTTAGAAAAGTTAAACGACGATCCATACCGTTTAATGTATGAAATTGAAGGTTTCGGCTTTATCAAATCAGCCGATGTTGCTGAAAAGCTTGGGATACCCAAATCAGATATCAGGTCAATTAAGGCAGCAATTGTCTATGTGCTAGATACGACTGCATTTGGCGAAGGCGATTTATATTTATCGTATGACGAGATTTCTGCTAAAGTATCTAGACTGTTGAATTTGGATTTAGACTATCATGAAGCACTAGATTTACTGGTTAAAGAAGGAAAAATAACTTTTGAGGATGAGAGCTATTTCTTAACCGATATTTATTATGCAGAAATTTCGATTGCCAAACGTCTTTTAGAACTTAATCAAAGACCAAAATACAGCATTGATGAAGAACTCTTAAAACTGATGCTTTCTCAAATCTCTATTCAGAAGAATATCGATTATACTGAAAAACAGACTGACGCCATTATCTCAGCCATGTTAAATCCCATCACCGTTATTACCGGTGGACCAGGAACTGGTAAAACAACCTTGATTGACGGCTTTTTGAATCTATATGCCGATTATTACAAGCTCAAGCTAAAACAAGCAGAAACTAAAGAAATCATCGCTTTAATGGCACCGACTGGTCGTGCATCCAAGCGGATGAAAGAACTCTTGAACTTTGATGCCAGAACCATCCATAGTCACTTGGGCTATGATTTCGATCGTTCATTTAAACACAACAAAAAAGAGCCATTGTCACACCAGCTGATTATTGTTGATGAAGCATCGATGATTGATATCTTTTTAGCCAAAAGACTTTTGGAGTCCGTTAATGATGATGCAAGAATCGTGATTGTTGGCGATGAAGACCAATTGCCATCAGTAGGACCTGGTTATGTTTTAGGTGATATTATTGCCTCTAATACAATTCCAGTCATCAGATTAAATGAAATTCATCGACAAGCCAAGGACTCGCATATCATCAAGCTGGCATCAAGCATCAACAATCAAGCACTTGGATATGATGATTTAATGTCACATCAGGATGTCATCTTTTATAAGGGAGATACCAGTGATATTAAACGGGTCATCATCTCACAAATCAAAGGCGCACTTGATAAAGGCTATAGTTTAATTGATGACATTCAAGTGCTTATTCCTTTGTATAAAGGTGATTTAGGCATTGATTTAATGAACAAGGAAATCCAAAAAACGTTTAACAGTCAATTTGGCGGGTCACTTTCAATGACATATGGCGATAAAACATATTATCAAGGCGATAAAGTCATTCAGCTTCAAAACGATAAGGAAAGACAGATTATGAATGGCGATATCGGCGTTATCGAAAGAATCATCAAAAATGATAAGGATGTATTAACCATGCAAATCAGTTTTGATGAAACAACCGTCTTTTATGAACAAAGCGATTTAGAGAACATCAATTTAGCTTATGTGATATCGATTCATAAATCCCAAGGTTCTGAATATAAAATTGTCTTTTTGCCGATTATTAGAAGTTACTTGCATATGCTTAAAAAAGAACTGATTTATACGGCAATTACCAGAGCCAAAGAATACTTGCTGATTTTAGGTGATATGAACTTATTGCAGTATGCATCCAATCAGTTGGCAGAAAAAAGACATACCAAATTAAAGGAACGTCTTCAAGGAAATGCAGATAAAGATTTATTTGATGAAGAGGAAACTGAGGATCCAACCAAGGATATCAGTCCATATGATTTCATGTAAGAAATAGACCATTGCGAAATGGTCTATTTTTTGTGGCTGAATAGCCAGTCAATTAAGTTTGGTGTTTGATATGCTGGAATCCATGAACCATGTCCGACATCACTGTATTCGGTATATTTGACCTTGGCATCTAGTTTCTTTAGTGCTTGATATCCTTGATTGAATGGCAAATAATATGAAATAGGATCATCACTGGAATGAAATAGCCAAAGTGGCGTTTTTTTGAGTATTGCTACTTGATCTAAATCAAGGGTTCCGCAAATCGCGATTGCAGCTGCGAATTTTTCTGGATATCTGGTGATATAGTCAATGGTACCAGCACCACCATTTGATAAGCCGCCAATATATATTTGACTTGGGTCAACGTTATATCGTTTTTCTAGTTCATTTTCAAGAAAATCATTAAAGATGAAATGAATTGGTGTTTGTTGATTTGTATGGTATTTATAGGTACCCTTGGTAATGTCTTCTAGTGGTACCCATCTTGTATCCATAGGAATTTGTGGAGCGATGATGATTGTTTCTTGGCCGTAAACTGGATGCTCAATAATCTGTTTGATGATTTCAGCATTAAATTGAATATGTTTTTCGCCATCAGTGCCTCTTTCACCTGCACCATGCAAAAAGATGAATACGCGGTAACTATTTCTTTTAACAGCAGGGTGATAGATACGATATAAAAGTGGTAGTTCTATATTTTTATTGACATAGGTTTCTAAGGTCATCACATCAACTAAATTCATGCGTAAACTCCTAATAAAGTAATATTTAAATCTTTGGATAATTTCAAGGTTTCCAATAATGAATCAAAATTATTTGATAAGATATTTAACTCCAAGAAGAAGTGATAGGTACCAACTTTATCTTTTTTAGGTCTAGACATGATCGATGATAGATTGATGTTGAGTTTGGCAAAGTGACCCAGCAGATTATATAGAAGACCAGGTTTGTCGACATTGGGTGAGAGTACTAGTAGGACTTTCATTTTTGCACTTTGGCTTTTATCCCACAAAGATTTATCGATCAATACGAATCTCGTTTGATTGGTTGATTGGTCTTCAATATGATTAATTGTCAGTTGGTGATGTTTTCTAACTAGATGGGTTGGAATAACTGCAGCTGTCTTACTAGGATTTTTCAAGTGAAGATTCAAGGACTGTGAATTAGAATCAGTAATGACATATTTGAAGTGCTTGAACTGATGAAAGAAGTTCATGCACTGATTCTGCGTTTTAAACTGCACATAAATGGTTTCAACATCATCAAGCGATGTCTCAGATGATACCAAAGAAAAGGTAATGGGTATCGATAATTCTTTATTGATGAAATAGTTCTTATTGTCATAAAGTAAATCTAGGGTTCTTTGAACATAGCCGTCAATCGAGTTTTCCAGTGGTAAAACTAGGTAATCAGCAGTTTTGAAGCGGTCGAAACAAAAATCGATGCTTGGTTCAAAAACCAATTTAGCATCTAAATTCAATGTATTGATGAACTTTTTAGCAGCAATTTCTGAATAGGTGCCAGAAGGACCTAAAGTAACTAGTTTTTTCAAAGCGATATCTCCAGATGTTATATTTCTAACAGTAAATTTATGAATGAAACTATCATTATTGTAACATAATTTACAGCAATAAAGCATATTAATGGAAATTATTTCGAATTCGAAATATAATGATACTGTAAACGAGGAAAAGGAGACAAACAAGTGAAAGTAACTGGTATTCATCATATATCAACGATTGCATGGCACGCGCAAGAAAACATTGATTTTTATGCAGGTGTTTTAGGTTTAAAACTAATTAAGAAAACACTTAATTTTGATGATAAAAATGTCTATCATCTCTTTTTTGGCAACAGTAAACATATCGTTGGTTCAGGCATTACCTTTTTCCCGTGGAAAAAAGACTATAAAGAAGGCATGGTTGGTGATGGTCAAGTCGGTGTGACAACCTTCATCATTCCAGTTGGTTCATCATCCTTTTGGAAAGAAAGACTAAAAAAGTTTAATATTAGATTTAATGAAGTATCACGTTTTAATCAAAACTATATTAGGTTTCAAGATATCCACGGCATTACCAATGAACTGGTTGAGTCTGATTTAGGCGAAATCAATGATTTTGAATTCAATGGTGTCAACAAGGATGTAGCCATCAAAGGATTTTTTGGTGCCGTTTTATATAGTAAAGACTTTGAAGGAACCAAAGCATTTTTGCTGGATGACTTAGGTTTAGCATTAGTCGATGAGAATCAGTACTTTGTCAGATTCGAAGCGTCATCTAATCTAGGCAAATACATTGATCTTTACAAAACCTCAATGGGTAAATCGGTCATGGGTGCAGGTGCAGTTCATCATATTGCATTTGGTGTTGCTGAAATTGAAATAGATAGTTGGAAGGAAACCTTGGAAAAGAAGGGTTATTATTTAACTGAGGTCAAAGACAGAAAATTCTTTAAATCGATTTACTTTAAAGAACCAGGTGGTATCATTATTGAACTGGCAACACTGACACCTGGATTTGAAGAAAACCAAACGGATGAAATCAATCCTGCACTTTTCATTCCACCACACTTTGAACACTTAAGGGAAGAAATTGAAAATGAAGTGATGCCGCTGTTTGTTGAACCGGTTGAAAAGCTAGTTCACTACCCATACCAAAGTAAACAAACATATTTATCATGGAAAGCACATCAGGATTTACTTTCAAAAATCAATTACTATGCCAAAGAAGCAAAGACCAGAACACTAACAGCGGAAGAGATCTTAGAACGAGATCACTTAAGAAGAGCGTATGTAAAAAGTGTCACCGGTTCAATTAAAGATAATTTGGAAAATATTATGATCGAAGATGAATCCGGCAATTATCAGGATTTAAAGAAAAAGTAGGTAAAGAAAATGGACAATTTGTTAGGACTGCATCATGTGACAGCGATTACGTCAAGTGCAGAAAAGATATATGATTTTTATACTCATATTTTAGGGATGCG
>CAZIZJ010000095.1:0-5315 GCA_964543675.1 uncultured Acholeplasma sp.
GGGGATGGCAAGAAGCGTTCGTGCAGAACTTACTGAACAACTAACGCAAGACTATATGTTGCTTGCAAGATCTAAGGGACTATCAAAAAGTCAGGCAACATTCCGTCATGCACTAAAAAATGCCTTGGTACCATTTTTACCTGGTATTTTCATTGGGATCATTGGCGTTATGAATGGTGGATTAATTACAGAAAGACTATTTAGAGTCGATGGTACAGGTAGAATATACTTAGATGCCTTTAATGCAGTACCGCCAGATTATGCGATGCTCATGCTGATTAGTACGTTTGGGCAGTTTGTCGCATTACTCTCGGGTATTGTCGGTGACATTTCGTATACTTTATTTGATCCGCGAGTTCGTGTAGGAAGTGGTAAATTATCATGATGAATATAGATAAAAGCAAGCTGGTACTTGTTCGCGATAAAAGCGCATTAATTAAAGATCAGCCACTAGAAACTAAAGAAATCGGTTATTACCAGGACTCTTGGAATCGATTTAAGAAAAACAAAAGTGCTTTGGTGGCATTCGTTATTATTTGTATTATTTTCTTCATGGTTATTGTTGGACCGCTTCTGCGTCCATATGATTTACCTGAGAAAAGACCTAATGAAGCATTAAGATTTGCATTCTTAGAACCGAAAATTCCATTTCTTGAAAATTTTGGTATTTTTGACGGAACAAGAACAGTTACTGGCGGTAAACACTTTTTACACGCCGTTTATACTGACCCATATGGTGCCGGCATCATTAAATCTGGTTTTCCAGAAGTTTTAATTGACGATGTCAATCACCCTGATTATGCAAACATTACAGAATTGACGGTTGTTGTTGATTCGTACCGCTATACGAATTTTGTACAAAGCTACATGCCAACAACCTATTTCGGTAATCATGGAACATTGGGATCCAATCCTTTGGGACCGGTTACTGAAACATTAACAAGACCGCAATTTGAAGATTACTTAACTAAAAATTATATTTTAGATATTTTGGAAATTATTGAAACACCTAATCCAAGCAATCCGGAAAATCCTTTCTTTCAATATAAAGTCAGAGTGAACCGTTTTGTTATGGCGCTGAATCAACAGCCAGAAGATACTTATTTCTGGTTTGGTACCAACGAAGATGGTAGAGATCTTTTCACAGAATTATGGAAAGGTGCAAGAATTTCGATTCTTATGGCATTTTCAGTCGTCATCATCAATGCGCTAATTGGTTTGACGCTAGGATCGATTGTCGGTTACTATGGTGGAGTTCTTGACTTGCTATTCGACCGATTGGTAGAAATTGTCTCGTCTATTCCATTCCTATCCGTATTGATTTTACTTACATTAAGATTTGGTACTGACTTATGGGTCATCCTAGTTGCCTTTACAGCAACCGGCTGGATTGGTTCATATGGTACTGGGCGTATGCAATTCTATCGTTTCAAGAATAGAGAATATGTCCTTGCTGCCAGAACACTTGGAGCATCGGATGCCAGAATCATGTTTAAACATATTCTTCCGAATACGCTTGGATTAATTGTGACGGCTTATGCCCTCTCAATTCCTGCTTTCGTATTCCAAGAAGCGACTTTCTCATTTTTAGGAATTATTAATTACCGTGATGCGTTAAGTGTTGGTATGCTCATTCAACAGGGACAAACGCACATGCATTCATATGCCTATCTATTACTATTCCCAGCAGTTTATATTGCCATCTTGATGATTGCTTTCAACTTGTTCGGTAATGGTTTAAGAGACGCATTTAATCCATCGTTAAGAGGTGTTGAATAATGAGTGAAAAAATAATTGATGTTAAAGACTTAGCAATCTCATTTAAAACCCAATACGGTATTTTACAAGCCATTCGCGGTGTTTCTTTTGACTTGCGCAAAGGTGAAACATTAGCAATTGTTGGAGAATCTGGATCTGGAAAAAGTGTAACTTCCCGCGCTATCATGGGGTTGCTTGCAGGAAATTCGATCTACGAAGGTGGCTCCATCATGTATCAAGGCAGAGATTTACTTAAACTGCCGGAAGAATTGTTTCATGAGATCAGAGGATCTAGAATTTCAATGATTTTCCAAGACCCAATGAGTTCATTGAATCCGATTGTATCTGTTGGAAAACAGATTTCAGAAGCTTTGATTTTTAAAATGGGCATGCCAAAAGAAATGGCGAAAAAACGTGCGATTGAATTAATGGAACAAGTAGGGATTGCAAACGCAGCAGTGCGCTATAATCAATACCCATTCCAGTTTTCAGGCGGTATGAGACAAAGAATCGTTATTTCGATTGCTTTGGCAAACAATGCTGAAATTTTAATATGCGATGAACCGACAACTGCACTTGATGTGACCATTCAAGGACAAATTCTTGAACTGATCAATAAGTTAAAGAAAGACAAAGATCTATCAATCATCTTCATTACCCATGATTTGGGTGTTGTTGCCAACATGGCGGATCGAATTGCAGTCATGTATGCCGGTAAGATTGTTGAAATCGGCACTGCTGAAGAAGTCTTTTACAATCCGAAGCATCCATATACCTGGGCACTTTTATCATCGATGCCCAATCTTGCAACATCCAAACATTTAGATGCAATCGCCGGTACGCCGCCAAATATGGTTTTTCCACCTAAAGGCGATGCTTTTGCACCACGTAACAAATACGCAATGGAAATTGATTTTGAACAAGAACCACCACTGTTTAAGGTATCTGAAACGCATTATGCAGCAACATGGCTATTGCATCCGGATGCACCAAAAGTGGAATTGCCTGATGCTGTGAAATTATTGCAGTCACAAAGAGGGAGTATAAAACGATGAATAAAAACTTAAAAGTAGTAGATTACTCCGAAAAAGTTCTTGAAGTCAAAAATCTAAAAAAGTACTTCTATGTTGGTGGCGGCAGAAAAAAGTTTGCAATTCCAGCTGTTGACAATGTATCATTTGATGTCTATAAACGTGAAGTATTTGGCTTAGTCGGTGAATCTGGATGTGGTAAAACAACAACAGGCAGAACCATCATCAAGCTTTATAACCCAACCGAAGGCACAGTTGTCTTAAACGGTGTGACCATTGGTGCAGGATATGCCAATCACATCCAAAATATTAAAAAAATTAAAGAAGAAGCAAAACACCAAATTGTTCTATTGGATGAAGCCAAGGTCAAATCGTTGGCAATACGTGATGAATCGATAGAAAAAATTGCATTATTAAAAATTGATTTGGAAAAAATTGACGAAAATCTTGAAAAAGATATCAAAAAAGCAAGCAAAGTCACCGAAGATTATAAAGATAAAATCTATGACTTGAAAACACAACTTAAATTAGATATTGAAAAAGCAGAATTTGAATACTTGATTAAGCGCACGGAAATTATCAATCGAACAAATAATACATCCGAAGTCGAATTTAATAATGAAGTACAAATTGCAAAAGTCAATTATGAAAGAAAAGCATCCGGTCTAAAAGATTCAGCAGCCTTGAATAAGGAGACAATTCAAACACGTCTAGCTAATTTGAAGGCAGAATATCAAAACACTGTTCAAAGCCTTCAAGTAGCATATGCGCCTAAAATTGAAGCTGACAACAAAAATTTATTATCAAAACCTGATGCGAGATTAAAAGTTAGCGAACTCTTGACTAATAGAACCAAAAAGATTGCTGAGCTAAAAGCAAGATTTGACCAAAACAAGAAGGCGCTTGTGCTACCTGACCCTAAACTCATCAAATCTAAAATTGATGGCTTGAAATCAGAGGCTAAACAACAAAAACTTAAAATCAAAGCAGCAATCCAAGCAACAAAAAAAGAAACCAATGAACGTATAAAGACTATTCCAAAAACGCAAATTTCTGGTGATGCACTAAAGGAAAGAAACGAACGCATCAGACAAATCTGGGCAGAAGCACTCGCAAAGATCAACGAAGAAAAAGAAATCATCAGAGAAACAAAGCACGTAAATAACGCCAAAGATACATTGCTGGCATCCCAAAAAATGCAAATGATCTTCCAAGATCCGATTTCTTCACTCAATCCAAGAATGACTGTCAAAGAAATTATTGGTGAAGGATTAACCATTCAAGGCGGTTATACGAAAGAAGAGATTACAGCGCGTGTTGAAGAAGTACTTGATTTAGTTGGACTTGCACCAGAATATGCTTCACGTTATCCGCATGAGTTTTCAGGAGGACAACGTCAACGTATTGGTATTGCACGTGCACTGATCATGAATCCAAATGTTATTATTGCCGATGAACCGATTTCTTCACTGGATGTATCAATTCGTGCACAAGTTATCAATCTACTTAGAAATCTTAAAGAAAAATTAGGCTTGACCGTATTATTCATTGCACACGATTTATCCGTTGTCAAATTCTTCTGTGATCGAATCGCTGTGATGTACTATGGAAAAATTGTTGAACTTGCAACATCTGAAGAACTGTTCAAGAATCCAATGCATCCATATACTATTTCATTACTGTCTGCAATCCCGCAACCGGATCCGGATTATGAAAAAGGCAGACAAAGAATTCATTATAATCCGCAACAACACAATTACCGTATTGACAAAGCATCATTAAGAGAAATTTCTGAAGGACACTTGGTTTACGCAAACAAAGCGGAATTCAAAGAGATGCAATTAAGATATGGCAAAAAGACTGACCAAAAAGCTGTATAAAGGAGGTCGAACCATGAAAAAATTAATTTTAGTAATATGTGCCATTATGTTTACCATAACATTGGCTGCATGTGCTGACCGGAAGGTTGAAGACAATACAATCAATGTATACTTCTTTTCTTCAAATACAGGTACTATCAATGAAATTGGTAACTACTATGATGTAGAACCTGGCGCACTACTTACACCACCTGAGGACCCAATTAGACCAGGATTCGATTTTTTAGGATGGCATCAGGATTTACAAACAACCATTCCTTGGGATTTTGAAACAGATGTGATGCCGGATCATACAATCATACTTTATGCAAAATGGGATATTCTGCCAAGAAACATTATTTATGATTTGAACGGCGGCGAATTTGTATCGTCAAATTACCCACAAGTATTCTTGCCGGGTCAAGGCATTGTATTGCCGCAGCCTAAGAAGACTGGATACCTGTTCAAGGCATGGTATACATATGATCAAAATTCCGGAGATTATCCGAACACTGAAGGTACAAAACCAGGAGACCCTGGAATTAACTCAGTTCCAACCAGTCAACATGAAGATATATATGTCTATGCGCACTGGGCAGTCATCAAAGTTACCGTAGTATTTAGACACAATCATCCAAACACGACTACCTCTGGATTAACAAACCCT
>CAZIZJ010000096.1:0-5272 GCA_964543675.1 uncultured Acholeplasma sp.
TGGTTTCAAACAAGGGATGCAGGTTGAACTATTCGGTAAAAAATACGATGCCCACGTCTTTGATTTTTCATATGGTGAGGTCAACGGTGCAATCATCACCATTCGCGTAACGGCAAGCATGCATTTAGAAGTAACGATGGATGCATTTGAAAAAATCATTGAGCACATGAGCGATGCAATTTTGATTACCGATAAATCATTTAACTTGGTTTATGCGAATCAAGCCTACAAAAATCTAATGTTTTTGAATACTGATGAATACAAGTCAAGAAAGCTAAGTTTGTTTGACGAATCAAAACATCCGGCTAAATACATCAAAAGCATTTGGCGACAAATCGAAAAAACCCAGGAATGGCGCGGCGAAACATGGGTCCTTCGAAATGATGGATCACATAAAATGGTTTGGCTCCAGCTTTTTTCAGTACTTGATGAAGCACATTCAGTCGATTTATATGTAGCATCTTACAAAAATTACTCAAAAGCAATCCCTGACTCCGAAGAATTGCTGCATTTGTTGTCAAGAGATGTTTTGACCAATCTTTACAACCGTTATTACTTCTTGGAGCATGTTTCCAAAGAACTTGCCAGCAATCCAGATAAACAGCAGTTCATTTGTTTCATTGACATGGATTCATTTAAACAAGTCAACGATACATATGGACATATGTATGGTGACATGATACTTGCCAAAATTGCTACTAACCTAAAAGAAATTTTTGTCGGACATGTTGTTGCTAGATACGGTGGCGATGAATTTGTAGTATACTTTAGTTTAGGTACGACGATTGAACAAATTGAAAACTACCAAGCAATGTTTGAAATTAAAATCACATCATTTTTGAAACAAATATTGGATAATATGAATGTATCTGCAAGTATTGGTGTTGCTGAATATCCAAAAGACGGTACCACGGTTCAAGAATTAATATCAAGCGCTGATGTCAGAATGTATGTCGATAAAAAGGAGTAATAAAATTGTTTAAAGAGACAAGAAAGCATGTTTATAGACTACTGATTATTTTTGCTGTCCTTTTGATATGCTTTTATGTCTTCTACATCTTTTTACTGGATACGACATTAAAAAGAGAAGCGAATCTGATTGCCTACACCAGTCATAAAACTGAATCAAATACCATCAATACATTGTTTAATGACTTGTATGATGCATATCAAGATGATTTATTGGATTGGGACGAAAAGACATACACGACAGAACTCAATAATGCCTTTCCTTTCAATGGCTATACGATTGGAACCTTAAATGATCTGTTTACTGACGAAACATCAACCGAGATGATGTTTGTCATTAAAAAGGCAGATGTCAATCAGGTCATCTATAAACCGTTTAATCAAGTGATGCTTGATAGAGGATTTAGCTTGAATCAGCATACGGTATTCATTCATTCATCTGGTTATATCTTCTATTACAGTGATGCAAGTTACATCGGACAAAACTATTTCACTTCCAATTTATATCCAATCGAATATTTCAATGAACTTGATCGACTAATCGGCAACTATCCTAGCAATTACTTGGATTATTATCATGGGGAGACCATTAAAGTCTTGTCTTTCTCAAAACTCGATTATCAAATGCTATATATTACCGTCAGCAATCAAGCTAACTATATGCTGGTCTACCAACCGCTTGTTTGGAGCTACTTTACCTTAAGTCTATTCTCATTGATTGCATTTGTCGTATTTAGTTCAATTACCATTCGAAGACGCTATGATGAAGATCAAATCTATAAGAAGTTCACCCATGAACAAAAAGAACAACTCCTCATTGTTGAAGTGGGGGGGCTAGGTCAAATCAGAACAGCCAATCCAACATTCTACAGTTTGTTTGACAAAGATAAGATATTGAGATTCATTACCGATGTCACCAAAGACAAACTTAACATTAAAGACGTCTTAAAGAGACAACAGTCATTTTTCATGAATATTGAACTCGGTAATCAAACGAAGAATTACCGATTTGTGGTTGTCAAAAAATCAAGAGGTTATTTACTGATTGGCGAAAATACCGAAAGTGTTGTCGGCTATGAAGGAAAATACCGTAAACTTGCCTTAAGCCATAGAGAAACATTTTTACCAAATGAGTTAGCACTCAAAGAAACGTTATTAGAAATTGATAAACAAAAGAAGTTTTCAATGATTTGTTTTGCGATTGAAGACTATGAATCGATTCAAAATACCATTGGTAGAGATTACGCCAAGCAATTCGTCATGAAAATCGTTGATTTGTTCAACAAGAACATGATTAAAGAAGATATGACGCTTTTCCATATTTATCATAATCAGTATGTCGTTCTTTATAAAAACGTTTTGAACTTTGATGCAGTAGAATCTTGGGTTAAAGCATTTATTGAAAAGATGAATGCCTCTGTCCTGTTATCTGATTTGCCCGTAAAGATTCAGTTAAAAGCTGGTATTGTCCATCATCAAGGTAAAGTCATCAACATGACACCAGATCAAGTGTTTGAAGTGATGGACTTAACAATTGAGCGTGTTTTAAAATCAAGTGTTTATCAACAGATTACTTATAATGAGAAATTTTCAGAATATATTACTAAAAATCAACAAATGGAACTTGATTTACAAAAAGGCATTACCAATGACGAATTTGAAATGCATCTGCAGCCACAATACGATATTGAAACCGACAAAACGGTTGGCTTTGAGTTGTTGCTGAGATGGAATAATCCGAAGTACATTAAAGAATCTCCTGCAACCTATGTCAGACTGGCTGAAAAATCAAATATCATTATTGAACTTGGAAGAATCGTTACCGATAAAGTGTTTATGATTGCCAAGTCATTTGAGAAGCACCAATATGAGTTTTCATTTAACATCTCGCCAAGACAGCTGATTCAACCAGGCTTTATTCAGGATTTGGTTGAATTGACTAAAAAGTATAATGTCGATCCAAGCAAGATAGCCATTGAATTGACTGAAACATTGCTGGTTGTTTCCTTGGAACTGATCATTGAGAAGTTCAAAGCATTAAAACAATTAGGATTTAAAATTCATTTGGATGACTTTGGAACCGGGTATTCATCACTGTCCTATTTAAAGACATTGCCGGTTGACGTCATCAAAATCGATAAAAAATTCATTGATGACATTGAAACCAGTTTTACGTCACGTCAGATTTTAAAGACGATGACCACTTTAGGTAAAAACTTAAAGCTGGGAGTTATCTTTGAAGGTGTTGAAACTGAAAAGCAAATTGAAATCATTAAAAGAGATGGTGGTACCATCATTCAAGGATTCATTATCGCCAAACCAATGCCGCTAGCTGAGGCAGAAGCATTCATCAAGCAAAAGAAGGTCATCAAGTATGCGAAAGAAAGTGAGAAAGTATGATTAATTTGATGTTCGTAGAAATTTTATCAACCATCGGCATTACCGCAGTACTCATTCTTTTGATCGTTGGCATCATTTTCTTGCTGCGTCATGAGCTAAGGAAATATCATGACGAAAAGTTGCTTGTTTCAGACGAAGTCACACCATACGGCACACTGACTGCTTTAATTGAAAGAACAATCAAAAGAAATGGTCGCTTGAATAAACCATTTACGTTGATGCTGATTGATTTGGATGCATTCCAAGAAATCATTGATACATTCAATAAAGAAGAAGAAAGTTTCATCATGAAGTATGTATCCTCGCATATTAAAAGTGCATTGCCTGAAGAATCAATCATCAGTCCTGGATTAAAGTCAGACCAGTTCTATATCTTTATTCCAGACAGCTTTGACCATTCGAATATTTTAACGCTGGCTAAAAGCATTAAAAAAGAAGCTGAAAGAAAAGTACAGATTTTAGATAAGATTACCATTAAAAAGACAGTCAGTATGGCGATTGCCACATTTCCGCTTCATGGCACGACACCAGATCTTTTATTTCAAGCATTAGACATTGCCCTATACATGGTTAAAAAAAGCGGCGGCAATGGCATTAAGTATTACAGCGAGGAACTGTCACAGGATAAAGAGATACTTAATTTATATCACGAGTTGAAAGAAGCGATTGAAAAAGAAGAGTTCGTCTATTTTTATCAGCCGATTGTTTCAACCAATAGTGTACGCGAAGTATACGGTGTTGAGGCGCTGCTTAGATGGAATCATCCAAAAAGAGGATTATTGTCACCACCAGCATTCATTCATTTGGCAGAACAATCAGGCGAATTAGACAGTATTGGTGTCTGGGGGGTTGAACAGGCGTTATTATTACTGACTGATTTATCTCAACTCTACAGCATCAATGATTTTGTTGTTAACATCAATGTGTCACCTAGACAGATCCTAAATGAAGAAACATTCACCATTTTCCAAAGAATGATTCAGAAGCATCGTACCAAAGCGAACTTAGTCGCGATCGAGATTCCTGATTTCACGACGTATAAGAAAAATGAGAAATTCATGAGAAACCTCATTAAAATTAAAACATTAGGGTTTAAGATAGCTATTGATATTTCAACCACCGATTATGATGTCATGGACATTGTCGAACGATTTAAAATCGATATGATTAAGTTGAACCGTGAATTCTTTAGATTAGAAGACAATTATAACAGCAGAAAATATTTGCAAATGATCACTGACTTTGTTAAAGACCGCGGTATTAAACTGGTTGCCGAGGGTGTTGAAACCGAAGAGCAGTTTAATGAGCTAAACAAAAAAGGTATCGGGTTTGCACAAGGCTACTTCGTAGCAAAACCGCTTGACCAGACACAATTATCGGCTTTCTTAACCCAAAAATAAAAAAAGTGCAATATTCAGATTAAAATGATTGACAAATAAAAAAAGTTTGGTAAAATATCAGTATATTTATTGATAAAAGGCAAAATCAGGGAAATCTGATGACGCAAAACTATAGGGCCTGTTAAATGGTAGCCAGTTGCCAAGATTATGGCAACTGGCTTTTCTTTATTCCAAAAATGGTTTGGATGATTACCAAACATGAATGGCTTAGTAAGTTAGTTGACAAATGAAAAAAGTTTGGTAATATATATTTATATATTTATTGAAAAAGGGCAAAACCAGAGAAATTTGGTGACGCAAAACTACAGGGCCTGTTAAATGGTAGCCAGTTGCCGACTGTGGCAGTTGGCTTTTGTTTTTTCCCAGAGGTAACCATGAGAGTAGCTAAGATATGGGGCATTGGTAATACATTTAGAAATGCCACTAAATTTTCCAAGTTAATATTCCTATTTATACCACTCTTTGGCTTCTTGTCAGTGACTATGGGAATCGTCTCATTTTAC
>CAZIZJ010000097.1:0-5246 GCA_964543675.1 uncultured Acholeplasma sp.
AAAAAGTCCAAAATTGGACTTTTTTTCTATGCTTTTTTCAAAATCAAATATTGATAAGCTGACAGTTCTACTTCATCGGTTATATCAAATACTTTATCAGTAACTAAATCCCTATATTTTCCTTGTGCAGCTTTAGGAATAACTGCATGTCCTGGCTTTTCTTGATCGTTGATTAGAAACAACAGTGATTCATTTTCATCTTTTTTGAAGAATGAAAGCGATACATCATCAATGAAATGATAATCTGATGCACTAAATACTGGATATGTTTTTCTTAAACTGATCAGTGTTTTAATGAAATTTCTTAAATCATGATCCCAGCTTGACGCATCCCAGTTAAAGCATCTTCTATTATCTGGATCGTGTTCACCAGTAAGTCCTACTTCACTGCCATAATAAATGTTTGGTGCGCCAGCTGATGCAAACATCAACAGATATGCAATCTTTAAGCGTCTAGCATCATCTTTTAGTCTGCGCTTCATTCTTACCGTATCATGGGTATCTAATTGATTAAACATGTTTTGCATCACATTTTTTGGTGTCAGTGCTGTGTAACTGATGAGTTCGTTCTTGAATTCTTGGCGTGGTATTTTATTTTCAAAATATTGCCACATCGGAATCGATAAATCGTAATTCATCACCGAATCCATTTGATCGCCTCTTAACCATGGCATGGATGAATCCCAGTTTTCGCCAAAAATGAAAGTTTCAGCTTTCGCTTTTCTTGATACTTCTTTGATTTTTCTTAAGAATTGATGCGACACTTCGTTAGAGACATCTAAACGCCAGCCATCAATATCATATTCCTTGATCCAGTATTCAATCGAACCCAGCAAATATGTTGCTGCAATCTCATTATCGGTGTTCCATTTAGGCATATGCGGTGTATAGGCGAATGTTCTGAAATTCGGTCTTAAATTATGCTGATATTTTGGTTTTCCCTCTTGATCAATATCAAAATTGATAATTGGGTCTTTATCTAGGAAGAAACAATCTGCATATTGAGATTTCCTGCCGTTTTTAACGACATCCTGAAAGTATGGATGAAACCATCCGCAATGATTCAAAACACCATCTAAAACAACTTTGATGTCTAGGGCATGTGCTGCTTTAACCAACTTTTTAAAATCATCGTTTGTCCCAAATTGCGGATCGATTTTATAGTAATCAATCGTGTCATATTTATGGGCAGATTTCGATTCGAATATCGGCGTAAAATAAATGCCGGTAATGCCTAAATCCTTTAAATAAGGCAGCTTATCAATAACCCCTAGTAAATCGCCGCCATATAACTCTTGATTGGTTACCGGCAGTTTTCCCCAAGGCAGTTTTGACGCTTTGTTGTGCGAATAAAACCGGTCAGGAAATATTTGATACCAAACCGTGTCCTTGACCCAGCTAGGCGTTCCTGCCAAATCTTCTTTATTCAAATATGGATAGTTGAAATAATTTGATAGATCGTAAAAACTGCCTTCTTCAAAATCATTGCTGGGCAGTGACTTTAGCTGTTCAATCCGTTTAGAACCGTAAAAGTAAATCGCTTTGCCGGTCTCAATGACAAACGCGTATTTACAACGATAATCCTTTGGTTCAACTTCAATAAAAAAGTAATCGAAATCATCGGTTGAATAGCGTTTCTGCATTGGTTCTAACGATGAGATCCAATGGGCTTTCCCTTGATGATACTGCCAGTCAAAAGGATCACCATAAGTAATTAAAACGTTGGTGCCATCATCTTTGGCTGTTCTAAAAAGGATATGCAGTTTTGTTGCATCGTATTGGTATGAAAATTCAGATTTTGCTTGGTGGAATAGTGCGTGTTTATTCATGTGTTTTTATCTCCTAACTCATTATAACATTTTCACTAAAATCTATAAATTATGTAACCGCTATCATGTTTCTATCACCATGATTTTTTGATACAATTAAAATGAGAAAGAGGACGCTTTTCTATGAAAAAATGGTGGATGGAATCCGTCGGATACCAAATTTATATAAAAAGTTTTTATGATGCAAATAATGATGGCATTGGTGACCTTAAAGGAATAACCAAAAAATTGCCTTATTTGCATCTTTTAGGCATTAACTTAATTTGGATTACACCATTTTATGATTCACCAATGGATGACAACGGCTATGATGTCAGAGACTTTTTCAAGGTCGCTCCTGAGTATGGCACCATCGATGATTTTAAGGAACTCTTGCAGAAAGCCCATGAGCTAGGAATTCGTGTCATTTTGGACTTTGTCTTAAACCATACATCCGATGAACACAATTGGTTTGTTGAATCAAGAAAATCAAAAGATAATCCTTACCGTGACTACTACATTTGGCAACCACCAAAAATAGTAGACGGCAAAAAGACAGAACCGACCAACTGGGGATCTTTCTTCGGTGGTTCTGCTTGGCAGTATGATGCAGCAACCGATGAATACTACATGAAGATATTTTCCAACAAAATGCCAGATTTAAACTGGAAAAATCCAAAAGTCAGCGATGCCATGATCGAGATTGGCAAATGGTGGTTGGATTTAGGGGTTGACGGCTTTAGAATAGATGCCGTATCCCATTTAGACAGGGCACCGTTTGAAGATTCGACATTCTCAAAAGGGATTGTTCTAGATTGGTTCAAGTTTTCCAATTTACCAAAAGTACATGCCTATTTAAACAAGCTTCACCACAAGCTGTTTAAACCCTATGACGCTTTTACGATTGGTGAGGTCGGTGGCGAGGCAGGCATTGAAGAGGCAATCAAGTATTCAAAATTTGGCAGCAAAGAACTCTCAATGGTGTTTAATTTTGATCATAACTGGCAAAACAACATCAATGACATCACTGATTTAAAAGACTTGAAAGTCAATGTTCTAGGATTAAAGCGCACATTAAGTAAATGGCAGGAAACCTTTAAAGACATTGGCTGGTTGCCGCTTAATTGGCTCAATCACGATCAACCAAGACTGGTTTCTCATTATGGTGATATCAATTACCATAATGAATCAGCAAAGATGCTGGCAACCGTCATGTACTTAAGTCGTGGCACGCCGTTCATTTATCAAGGCGAGGAAATCGGCATGACCAGCTATCCTTTTGAAAAGATTGAACAATTCAATGATATTTCAGCGATTAATAGTTACTACAATACCATTAAAGAAAAACCGCATGAAAAAGAGCTGATGTTTAAAAAAATGGCACTGACAACTAGAGATCACCCTCGAACGATGATGCAGTGGAGTGATGAACCATATGCTGGTTTTTCAACCGTTAAACCATGGTTCCTCGTTCATCCCAATTATAAAGCGATTAATGTCAAGAATCAGTTTGCCAAAGAGAATTCAATTTGGCACCACTATCAAAAATTAATTTCATTGAGACGGTTTTCTAAATTTCATGATTTAATAACATATGGTAGTTACGAAATGATCTTAAAAGACCATCCATCAATTTATGCTTACCTAAGACGCATGGATAAAGATTTGATCGTTGTTATTGGTTCATTTAGTAAAAAAGACGAAGTATTTGATTTAACTGATTATCCAGTTGATGAAATACTGATCCACAATTACCAGGATTTAAAAGTAACGCAACAAAAACTATTATTAAGACCTTATGAATCGATTTGTTTTAAGGTCAAGGAGAACTTATGAGAAAAGCAGGCATCTTATTACATATTTCCTCACTGCCATCGAAGTACGGTATCGGTACTTTTGGTAAAGAGGCATATAAGTTTATTGATTTTTTAGAACAGACCGGTCAAACCTATTGGCAGATTTTGCCACTTGGTCCGACCTCATACGGTGATTCACCTTACCAAACCTTTAGTGCATTTGCATTAAATCCTTATTTTATTGATTTGGATTTTTTAGTTAATGAAAAACTATTAAAGAAAACTGAAATAAAAGATTCAACCATAACTCCAGAAACAGTCGATTATGAAAAAATGTATTTTGAACGCTTTGATGTATTAAAAACGGCTTACAATCGCTTTAATAAAGAGGATGCTGATTATATCAAGTTCTTAGAGGAAAATGTCTCCTGGCTACCGGATTATGCGTTATTTATGGCAATTAAAGCCACACAAAATGATGTCTCATGGATTGAATGGCCAGATAATTTACGTTTAAGAGATCCAAAGACCATTGAAAAAGCATCAATTGATTTAAAGGATGCCATTGAATTTCAATACTTTCTGCAATATAAGTCACATCAGCAATGGTTCAACCTAAAGACCTATGCCAATCATAAAGGGATTGCTTTTATCGGTGATATGCCGATTTATGTGGCATTTGATTCATCAGACGTTTGGACCAAGCCACAATACTTCCAATTAGACAAAAACAGATATCCGACACTAGTTGCCGGTGTCCCGCCGGATAACTTCTCCAAAGATGGACAGCTATGGGGCAATCCGCTTTATCGCTGGGACGTCTTGGAACTAGAGCACTTCTCTTGGTGGATTGACCGTGTCAAATCAAATATGACATTATTTGATGTCTTAAGAATTGATCATTTCATTGGCTTTGTCAATTACTTCGGCATTCCTTTTGGCGATAAGACTGCTCGACACGGCAAATGGTATAAAGGACCTTCCTACAAATTGTTTGATGCCATCAAATGGCAATTAGGCGATCTAGCCATTATTGCAGAGGATTTAGGAGCAATCACTGACGAGGTTAGAGCGCTGCTTAAATATACTGGTTTTCCTGGCATGAAGTTATTGCAGTTCGCTTTTGATGCCAGAGAAGAATCTGATTACATTCCACACTTATATACCAATAATGTTGTTGCCTATACTGGAACCCACGATAATGAAACAACGCCTGAATGGTTTACTAAGTTACCAGCAAACGATTTAAAGTATGCCCTAGACTATATTAATCATCAAAGTGGATCAAAAACTGATTCACTGATTAAGGCAACGCTTGCAACAGTAGCCGATACAGCAATCATCCCAATCCAGGATTATCTTGGCTTGGGTAGTGAAGCAAGATTTAATATTCCATCAACTTTAGGTAACAACTGGGTCTGGCGTTTAAGACCAGAGCAGTTAGATCGTATCGTTAAAAACAAGATTAAAAGATTTACCAAGTTATACGGCAGAACAAACCTATAAAAAAAAGCGAAATTTTCGCTTTTTTGTTTTAAAGAAAGTATTTGATGTATGCTTCATATCCTTCTTTTTCCAAATCTTCAAACGGTATGAAGCGAATGGCTGCCGAATTAATGCAGTACCTCAGACCACCCAGTTC
>CAZIZJ010000098.1:0-3152 GCA_964543675.1 uncultured Acholeplasma sp.
TAAATACACGATATTCTCTTTTAGGATTTCTATCGAGTGTTGTATCAATCGAAAAGGATGGCGAGAAAAGAATGATTAGTACTGGTCTAATAATTAAAAAATAGGCAAGTATGATTGATAGTCCATAAAATGCATATGGCGCATATTCATGAATTGATGCCAATTGATTGCCGATCTGTAAAACTGAGGCAGTAATAATCATTAAAGCAAGCAGCATTGCTCCAATGCCTGCTAAGTACCAAAGTTTAACGGTTGAGTCTTTTTTCATAGTTTCCACATCCTTGTAAATCCCATTATATCAAATTTTGAACCCTTGTTGATGTTTATAGGAATAGAACTCTGATTTTCCGACGATCATATGATCAATTAACTCAATCGATAGGATGATGCAAGCATCTTTTATCTTTTCGGTTAATCTATTATCTGCAAGACTGGGCGTCGAGTCGCCAGTCGGATGATTATGAACCACGATAATACCATATGCCCCGACTTTGATGGCACTTTTAAAAAGATCTTTAATTGAGACCGGAATCGATGTAGTCGTCCCAATATAGATGGTTTCTTTCTTTAGGACATTACCTTTAATGTCTAAGCATAAGACAATTAAGTGTTCTTGTTCAAGATATTCCATGTCTTCTCTTAATAGATGATAGACATCTGATGTCTCATAAAGCGACAACCTTTTTTTCTGGGTTATTTCTCTCACTCTTCTGCCTAGCTCGACTGCTGCAAGGATGGTGGTTGCCTTGGCATGTGAGATCCCTTTGATTGAAAGCAAGTCATCAATCGTTATATTTTTAAGATAGGTAATGTTTTGAAACAAAGACATCACTTCCTTTGATACATTTAAAACATGTTGGTCTTTGGTACCAGTCCTCAAAAGTACAGCAATCAATTCTTCATCTCTTAATGCTTTTGCTCCGTATGCAATTAGTTTTTCTCTTGGTAAGCTATTTTTGTCCATAAAAAAATCCTTTCTATACTATAGTAGTCAGAAAGGATGCATTTTACTTTTTTTATTTTTTATATTCTAAATATCTTAACCAGTTCTTGGTAGGTTGTCTTAGGCGCGAAAACCCACATGGCTGCCAGCAAGATAAATCCTGAAATACCAGTCATTGCTGCAGTCCATGTAACTCCTAGTTCCATCCAGTCGGATACAAACGGAATAATCAAAATGACAATGTCCAATATAATCAATGAAAACAGGCTTCTAACGTGCAGGAAATACTTCTTAGGCATTGATGTGACAACAATCGGTAAAAAGGCTGTTGTGCCCACTAAAATGAATGGAATGGCATAGGTTAATGCCCACGCATGATATCCTGTAACGATGTCAGTAATAATCAAGATTGCTGCAATAATCCAAACCTGTCTTAACGTCTTTGTTGTATAGTCATGTTTCGAGATAATCACTTGACTAACCAATAGCCAAATATAACTAAATATGCCAATGATGATTAAACTCCATGGTGTTGGATTCTCATTCCATGTCATGAAGTTAATGACCGCTACAATAATTGAAACGGCAATCGACATAATTCCTAGTATTCTAGCTGCAATAATTCTTTTCTTTTTGATGACCGTCACTTCTGGATAGCCGATTTTCTCAATTGGATCTTCGTATTCCTTTTGTTTCAACAGTCTCCCACAAACAATACAGGTTTTATGATTGTGTTCATGAATCATATGGCAATGATCACATATTTTCATCATACTACCTCCCAGTTGTTGGCTTCAATACGCGATATAATACCGTTTTCTTTTAAGATGCCAAAGAATGTTTTTTCAAAATCTCTTTCAATGATCTTAGAAATAAATGATAGACAAAGGGTATCGCCAAAAGAAACAACAGAGGCCGCTTTAGGCGTATCATTGGATGTACTAATTGTAAATTGATAATGCGAGATATAAGGAATCATTTGTTTCGGCAAATCAACTTTGCCTAAATTAGAAATATCATATGAATTGAGTGCTTCGCCAATCATCCCATAAACACTGCGCATTGCTGCAATCTTCAAGAACAGTGGGGTTGGTCGTAAAAACGGATTTTGTTCATATTTGACATTTGAAATAATCCGGTTCACCATCACATCTAAATCAAGTTCTTTTTTCATCTCTTGTTTAACTAAATCAATGATGAAAGAAAGTTCTTTACTATCTTGATTCAAATCATAATTGATTCTGACAAAACTTGCAAAATTTCTTAAAGTGACTGCTGGATAAAACTGACGTAAATTGACCGGTATAAATACTCTAAACAAGTTTTTATATTTGGCTGCTCCGCCACTTCTTTTGGTAGCTAAAATAATGACGCCAGTTAAAAATTCAGTAATGGTTGCCCCAAAGCTTTTTGCAACCAGTCTAATGTCTTCAACTGAGATATAGGCATGCATCAATGCATTATAATGGTCGGCATAAAAACTGCCCTTTAAACGATGTGCTTTAGGTTCCTTTGATTTAAAGATCTTTTGTTTATGGTAAAGCTTTTTGAATTCGTCTTCAACCTCTGCATAAGAACCCGCTGCATCAGCCGTAATGACAATCCCTTCTGGATCAATCTTTGCACCCTTCAAGGTTAAGTATTCATAGGCTAGTGAATTGATGAATTCAAGTGCTCCTTTACCATCGGTTAACGCATGGAAGAATTCAACCGATAATCGCTTTTGATAGTAAAGCGTTCTAAACAGAAAATCATTGTTTTCTTTAGGATATAAATACTGATTGATAAAGCCGTTTTCTTCTCTTAAAATCGGTGTTTTTAAATTCTCTTCAAAGTAATACCAAAAAAGTCCTTTACGGATTCTTACGTTTAAATGTTTAAATCTAATAGTTGTTTTATTGAGTGCTTGTTGTAATATGCCAGTATCAATCGTTTCTTTGAAAACAATCGATAACCGAAACATATAGCTTCTGGATTCGTTTGCGACTGCAGGAAATATCTTTGCAGCATTATCCAGATCATAGAATTTTCTTAACTTTGCCAATCATTTGCCTCTTTTTATAGAATATTTAACAGTTCTTTTGCAAGTGCCAAGTATAGTTTACCATTCATATCATCTAATGTATATATAAATGACTCTTTATTGAGTGGTTGATTGATGGGAATTTGGGTTAAAAGAGCCGTCGCTAATTTTTCGGCAACGATTAAT
>CAZIZJ010000098.1:3162-5212 GCA_964543675.1 uncultured Acholeplasma sp.
ATAAAAACTCGTTTTGTTGGTTCGCTTCATTATAGTAATAGCTCATGTTTTCAACAACACCTAGAACCTTATGTCCGATTTCTTTGGCACCAAGTCCAGCTTTTAATGCAACATGTGATGCATTTGGATGTGGTGTTGTCACTAAAATCATCTTGGCATCTGGTACAAAGCTTTGAATATCGAGTTGCACATCGCCTGTACCTGGTGGTAAATCAATTAGAACGATCTGCGTGTCCGGATCCCAAGCGACATCTTCAAAAAAGTGGGTCAAGAGTTTGCCGAGCATCGGTCCTCGCCACATCAGTGGCTGATTCTTCGGCATAAAGAATTCAGGTGAAATGATTTGAATGCCGTCAAATGTCGCCGGAATCAGTTCATCATCTTCGGTCGTTGATAATGGTTCTATCGGTAATTTAAAGATACTAGGCAATGAAGAACCATAAACGTCGGCATCGATAATGCCGACTGTTTTTCCGAGTCTTTTTAAGGCCACTGCAAGGTTTGCAGCAACACTGGACTTACCAACGCCACCTTTACCAGAAATTATACCGATATAAGTGATTTTTTTATCACTTGAAATACTGAATTTAGAATCACTGAATTCAACGCGTAAACCAGGAAAGCCAAACTTGACCTTGACTAATCTTGCGATTTCAAGTTTAATCTGGTTCTCATCTTTTCTCCGGTTTTTAATCGCTATCTTTAAATCAACGACATCCTGGTCATCAATGGTTGCATCAATGATGCTACCTGCTTCTTTAAAACTTAAGTTAAGTGATGGATCGATTAAGGTTTCTAAGTGCTTAACTAAATCATCTAACTTACTCAAAATTATTTCCCTCATAAAGTTTTTGATTTTCTTTCATTGCTTTTGCTGTCTTAATCGTATTCTTAATACGCTTAAATAGTCCTGATTGATCGTATGATAGGATACTTGCACGATAAAGTGGTGCCACCAACATCATCAAAAGAATGATGGAACCGATTAAGATAGCAAGTCCAATTGAAACCTCTAGCCAGCTTAAGAAGCCCATCGCCATCATCACTGGCAATACCAGTGGTGAAAAGAATGGAATATAAGCAAAGACCAACAACATTTCTTGGCTTTGAATTGCACCTGCAAGTATCGAACCGAAATATGCAAACATCAATAACATCATGACAGGTGTTTGAATTTGCTGGTAATCTTCTTGATTAACAGCAAGCGATGCAATAAATGCACCAACGACACAGTAAATGGTTGCCCCTAGTACTGAACAAACAAAGACCAGTATCAGTGTTGGCAATACATTTGGACCAATCGAACCAAGTACCGCATCCCATGAACCAGCATCACCGCTCATGCCACCGGCAATCATTTCATTGATGAAGAAGCCAAGGATCCCAAACCCAAAGTAGACAATTAACTGAATCACCTCAAAAATGATGATTGATAGAATCTTGGCAATAAAATGGGTTTTTGGTGGTACTGATGCGATAATGATTTCAATGGCTTTGGTACTCTTTTCTTCAATGATATCAGCACCAATCACTTGAATACCAAAAGTAATCAAGATAAACATTGGTACAATCAACATCGGTGCTAAAGCTGCCAAAAGGTCAGAATCTGCACCCGGAACATAATTCGGATCATTAACAAATTGTGGCGTTAGATCAGCAATCAAACTCGGATTTGAACCAATATGATCATAGGTATACTTGAGACGCTGCATATCTCTCATCCCTGCAACAAGCATTTGAAGCAGTACTGGATGAATGCCTTGATTATATACCTCAACCTTTAATACATAATTATTATCATCTGCGGGGTTACCACTCGGATTAATGTTTTCCAAATATAGATAAACAAGTCCGTTAGCCTCATGCTGTTGATTATAATATGAAACATCAGGAATCATTTCACTATCTGTTGTTACCTCAAAAGTAACGGCTGAATCATAGCCTAATGCTAAAAGTCCGTAATGTGCGTAACTTGCTAAATAGTTAGCTAAGTCAACATCACCTGTATCATAGGTGGTTGTATTGACAATGGTAATCTTATCGCTAACTC
>CAZIZJ010000099.1:0-5128 GCA_964543675.1 uncultured Acholeplasma sp.
AATGTCATCTAGCGGTATTGAAAAAATAACTATTTGATGCAAGTAAAGCTCCTGATTGATTTGTGTGATGACATGATAGACATCTACTAAAAAGAAATCATCTGTTTGCTGATCAATCAGCTGATATGCAAACGACTGATACGCTAAAAAATCATCGAATGATTTATTTTCTTTGGCTTCCCGATAAACTTTTTCAGTAAATTTTGTACTCTCATCATACGCAATTGAGGTCATGCCGACAAAAAATACTGCAAACAACCCAAGAAAAATAACAACAACCGTAAATACTTTATTCATCAATGCTTCTCCTCATATTCTACTACCCATTATAAATCAAAAAGCACGATGTTTCACGTGCTTTCGTCATCTTTTTTAAAAAGATTAATCTTCGTGTGGCGGCAATGGTTCAAATGAAAAACCAATGGACTCGGTAATCTTCAATGAAAAGCATAAACCGCGCGCTTCGGTTTCAACGCCGTATTTATCGGTGATTGCTTTCATCAAGGCATCACGTTTCTCATCTTTGCAGACAATTAATAAAACATCTTTTTCGGGGTGCAATCTAATACCGAAGAACTTAGATTTTTCAGTAGAAAGCGATGATCTTCCGTGAAGAATCGTACCACCTCTAGCCCCAGCTTTTCTAGCTGCATTCATTGCTTCATAAGCAAAGCCATGATTGCCAATATATATAATTAATGATTGTCCTAATTGTTCATTCATGATTGATTGTCTCCTTCTAATAATTGACCAGTCAATGCATCAAGAGTCTTTGATGAAATACCGTTTAAGCTCATTGCACAGGCAACGCCTCTGCCTTTTTTGGTGAAATCAAAGTGTTCTTCTAGATGTGCAAATATTGTTTCAATATCTTCGCTTTGAGCAAGCGCTAAGACAACATCCTTATCATTTTCTGCAAGCGATAAGGCATCGAGTATTTCAGTGGGTGCTGTGCCTTTCCCAATGAAATTGACTGGTTCTAATAAATTGACTTTACTGCAGGATTTTACAATTAAGTCACTTTTACCTTTATCGGTAATAATCAATACGAGTTTCATGAAGTTTCCTCACTTTCAAGACTAATGACAACGTCTTCTGATGTGTTAAGATCAATATCATTTCTTCGCCTAAATTTATAGGATAAACCAAGTATTTGAATAGTTAATAATGGGGTCATGGCGACAAACGCGACCAAGCCAAATGCATCAGTTAAAATATTAGCACCACTTGGATCGATGCCAACGCCTGCGCCAAAGGTAAATGGCATCAAAAATGCCGAAGTTAACGCACCAGATACGGCACCGCCTGAGTCAAAGGCAATCGCGTAAAAAATCTTTGGCGTAAAAAAGGTCAATACCATAATCAAAATATATGCGGGTAACAGGATCCACCAAATATTCAAGCCGGTCAATACTCTTAAGTTTGCCAGACCAATCGATATTGAAACACCGATTGATAATGAGATGAGCATCATTCTTTTGGTGACTGCTCCGGCTGAAACATCTTCAACCAGTTTATTTAGGACCATGACAGAAGGTTCTGCTGCAATGGAGATATAGCCAAACAACATACCTATTGGTATAATGACCCAGCTATAATCTGTATGGGCAAAGAAATTGCCCATTTCATATGCTAAGTTAACCAGCCCTGCATTAGCGCCAGTTAAAAAGATTACTAGTCCAAAATAAACATATGCAAAGGCAATCAGTACTTTAATCACTTTTTGTGAAGAGAATTTAAAGACCGTTACCTGGAAGATGAGAAAGAACGCAATAAACGGTAATATCGCAATCAGCATCTGAGTGAAGTTAGCAATTAAATATTCCATGAAAGTTGATGTCAAATCCATTGAAGGCGACTGTGGCGAGAAAAACAAGCCCAATAACAGTACCGATAAAATCGGTCCGATCGATGCAATTCCGATTAAACCAAATGAATCGATTTCAGCATCCTTATCACCACGTGCCTGAGCTAACCCATAACCTAGTGCCATAATGAATGGTACCGCCATTGGACCAGTGGTTACGCCCCCTGAGTCGAATGCCACCGGAATAAACGATGGGTTGAACATCGCAACAATTGCTGCAACAGCAAAGACAAGTACATAGCCAAGAATGGTTAATGTTCTAAGCGATAGTTGAAAGATGATTCGTAAAAGCGCGATGACAACAAATATGCCGGTACCAACCGAAACAGTAAAGATTAATACCAGTGGATCAACGACTGCCTGAAACTGGTCACCCAATACCCAAAGCGCAGGTTCAGCCACCGTAATCAAAAAACCAACGGTAAAGATTACACCGATAATCAGCCATATTTTTTTGCTGCGAACCAAATAATTGCCGATTTCTGATGCAATTGTCATCATCGATGCCTCAGCACCCATTGAAAAGATAGCAAGTCCGATGGTTAATAATACGGCGCCAATCAAGAAATTGAAAATCAATGTCAGTGATAAACCGATCATGATGCTAATAATTGTCACAGCAATCGTCATTGGACCAACGGCAGTTGCTGCTTCTTTAAGTTTTTCTCTTAAAAGTTTTAACATGACATTTCCTTATCTTTCGTAAATAATTGTAACATGAAACAAATCGATACCGAAACGATTTACTGCTGAAAATACGTCTGAATATCAATCATTAATCTATAGATTTAAAAGATATTTTCTTAAATATTGCAGCCTTCAGGTCCACAATCATTTTCATCGGTTCCGATCTTTTCAAAAGCGCTTGTTTCACTAAATGATTGCACCAGTGCCTGATGAAACATGGCTTCACTTTGGGCACCAGAAACGGCGTATTTTCGGTTGAAAACGTAAAAAGGTACGCTATGAATACCAAAGCTTTCTGCTTCTTTCAACTCATCTTCCACCATCTCTTCTAGCGTATTACTCTGTAAAAATGCTGAAACCTCAGTTTTTTCCAAACCGATTGCATCAGCAATATCGATTAAGACTTTGTCATCTGCAATATTTTTTCCCAAAGTGAAATAAGCTGCAAAAAGTTTTTCAGCAATTTCTTTTTCTTTATCCTTGGTTCTTGCAAACTTCGCTAGTCTATGGGCTTTAACGGTTGATGTCATTTGCATATGATCATAATCAAAAACAAGCCCTTCTGCTTTAGCGCTTTGACTAGTTTGAAGAAACATTGTCTTTACTTGGTTAAGCGGAATGTTTTTGATTTTTGAAAAATAAGTATAACTATCATCTGGATTGACCACAGGTGCATTTGGATTCAACAAAAAGGCTTTATAAACAACTTTGATTTTATCTTTATGGGCAAAAGCATCAAGTGCCTTTTCAAATCTCGTTTTTCCAATATAACAAAAAGGGCAAGAAAAATCACTCCATATTTCTATTATCATCAGTGATACCTCCGTTTTTACTTACCGCTTTCGCCATAGTTTTTAAGCACTCTTGCTGAAGGATCGGTAACATCTTTTAAGCCTTCCCACGTTTGGTTAGGCATCCAAAAACTAGGAATCAAATGTGCATGGTCAGGATAATGCTTTTCAAATATTTCTCTATACAACAAGGATTCTTTTGAAATTGGCTGATTGACTGGATACTTTTCTTTAAGTTTAGTAAACTCACTATCCGTATATTTACTTTCAGCATACGCTTTTAAGTCATCAACCATCGAGTGACCCACAGCATCACTAAAAGCCGCTTTTTGACGCCATAAAATATGTTCAGGCAACGACTGATCTTTTTCAAATGCTTTTCTAATTAAATATTTACCCATATTGTATTGATTCATCTTAAATTTTGGATCAATTGACAAAACATATTTTGCAAATGCAAGATCAGCAAATGGCACTCTGGCTTCAAATGAATGTGCTGCCAGTGTTCTATCTGCTCTTAGAACATCATAAAGATAAAGTTCCTTGATTCTTTTAATCGATTCTGTTTGAAACGCCTCACTGTTTGGAGCAAAATCAGTATATTTATAGCCAAACAATTCATCAGATACTTCGCCAGTCAATAAAACTTTTAAATCAGTATTTTCTCTAATGTATTTAGCGACTAGGTACATGCCAATGCTGGCACGAATCGTCGTAATATCATAAGACTCTAAAGCTACAATCACTGGTTCTAAAGCATCAATGACATCCTTTTTCGTCATGATCACCGATACATGCGTAGAACCAATATATTTTGCTACATCATCGGCATACTTCAAATCAATCGCGTCATGTTCCATCCCAATTGAAAAGGTTAAAATTGGCTGGTCCAAATGCTTTTTGGCAATCGCACAGACTAAACTAGAATCGAGTCCACCTGATAATAAATAACCGACTGGGGCATCAGCTTGAAGTCTTTTTAAAACCCCTTCTGTCAATAAACTATTGAGTTTAGGAAGAATATCCTTTAATTGATCTTCACTATAGCTTGTTGGATACAAATCAGTATAAGAAATGAATTGACCATTAAGGTAATAATGACCGGGAGGAAATGGATAGACTTTATCAACAAGATCGATGATCCCTTTGGCTTCACTTGAAAATGCTATTTCTTTCGTGTCTTTTAAATAACCATAAAAAAGCGGTCTGATGCCAATTGGGTCTCTGGCTGCAATGATGCTATCTCTTTTTGCATCATAAAGGACAGTAACAAATTCAGCATCGAGCATCTTAAACATCTCTACGCCATGCTTTTCATAGAGTGGCAACAAGACCTCGCAGTCAGAACCAGATTTAAATGTATAATCTGTGATTTCTGATTTCAATTGATGATAATTATATATTTCACCATTGGTCACCAAAACGTTACCGTGATAGGTAAAAGGTTGCATGCCCTCTGGTGATAACCCCATGATTGATAATCGGTGAAACATGAAATCATATTTCAACGTATTTAAAACACGTGACATATCAGGACCACGACTAACCATCCGATGAAATGATGCTGCTAAACTATTCTTTATATCTTTATTTGGAACAACCAATATACCACACATAGTGCCACCTACCACAAAAAGTAATACCATTTTAACATAGAAAATAAAAAAACACCTCTATTTAATAATAGAGGCATTTGTCTGATTGTTTACTTACCTTCTAAGGCAATTAAACTAAGAATTATTAAAACTAATGGCTGATATACTGTGTTCCAGATGACTTCAAC
>CAZIZJ010000100.1:0-5108 GCA_964543675.1 uncultured Acholeplasma sp.
TGTTTATATGCGGCTGGATGATTTAAAGCAGGCAGCATATTATTATAAAAAAAGCTTGGATTTAAGTGATGATGCCTATTCACTTATCAGCGCCCATTATGGTTTAGGAAAATTATATGCCAGGATGCGGCTTCCTGATGAGGCTGAAAAACATTTTTTGAAAGCGAAATTATTCGCTTAGGCAAGGGTAAAGATTTTACTTTGAGTGAAATGTATGTGGTGCGCAAAGTGTATCCGCAAAAAGCCGACAATTATGTGCGTATGCACGGCAAAACAAATTTTGGCGAAGGAGGCGGGTTTCCTGATGTCCTGCACGTTTTAAAACGCCACCTTTTCTAGCCAGCATCGGATAAATGAAACCAGGTGACTGATAGTCTTGAGTGACATCCATTTCAGTTAGTTTCTGAATGGTTTTCAAGATACTTAATGTATCATTTTCTTTAGCATCACCGGACTTTACCGATATGGTTTCAGACGTTTGATAGGATTGGGTACTTTCATAGTTCGCCTTAATGTTTAATGCTTGAAAAAGTGGCTTTTCAGCCACAACATGGATTAATCCCACACTATGCTTTCTTAAAAAATCAATGTTGTCTATTGTAATACTCTCTGCAGCAAAAACCAAACTACCGATATTGTCGCTGTCAACATCGTCAACAACCAACACTGGTTTTTTTGTCTTTACAGCATAAATTGCTTCTTGAACCGTATTAAATTCCATGGTGACTCCTCCCTATACACAAAAAACCTAAATAAAAAGATTTAAACTGATGTTATGAGACACGTGTTTAATGCTTTAAACTATTTTAACGCTTCTTTTGTTTTTTTCATTTGAATATACTTAAAAAATGCTTCATTTTGTCTTAAGGCGATGTTTTCTAAAATGCCGTATTCAACTTCAATGCCAGCCGCTTTCAACAAACGAACCCCTTGATAATGAACTAAAGGATTCGGATCTAAGATAGCAATATATACCTTCTTTATTTTCTTCTCAATGATTTTTAATGCACATGGTGCAGTTTTTCCGTGATGGCTGCACGGTTCTAATGTTACAAACATGGTGGCACCGCTGACATCTTCTTTTGTATCCCTAAAGGCATTAATCTCAGCATGTGCACCACCAAACTTCTGATGATAACCTTGTCCGATAATTCGTTCATCTTTGACGATGATTGCCCCAACAAGCGGATTAGGGTGTACATAGCCATCACCCTTTTGGGCAATATGGAATGCTTCCTTCATGTAAAATTCAACCAGTTCTTTTGTCATTTTTTTCCTCTAATGCTTCTTAATCCGTGCTTGATAATCCATTTTGCAGCATCACTTAAAGTCTCTTTTTCCCATTTGTTAATGATATGATAGGCAAGTTTTGGATCAAACTTGAATAAATCATTTAAATTGTTTCCAACGCTTTTTTGAATGAACTTCGATGGATCATCTTTCAAATTCGAAAGAATCGCTTCATAGATGTCAAAATGTTCTAAAGCGGCTGTTGTCTTAAATGACCATGGCAGTGCGATGCGCATCCCTTCGCTAGCTAGTCTTCTGACATGCACACTAGCATCCTTACTCCATACCAGTAACACGGTCATTGTTTCAAGCGGGTTATCAACAAGTAAATATCTGATCGCGTATTCGCCGGTTTGTCTTTTGGTGAAATCATATATGAATTGATAGGTTGCAGATTTGTCTTTTAAACCATGCCGCTCAACGAACCTACCGATTGGCCACAGCCACCAACCTTCAGTAAACATGCCAGTTTCTTTTTTGAGTTCGGGACCCCAGATTTTCTTGAATGTTTCCAAATGATTTAAATAATCCCCCTGAAGGGCAATCTCTAATGCATTGACGAATAAGTCCTGTCGCTGCAAGAAGCTCTCTTCTCCTAAATGCTTATCTAAATATTCTAAAAAGAGGTCATCTCTAAATGAATGATCTGCATTTTTTAACTTATCCCTCAAAAATAAGGCATACCCATAATCATAGTATTCAACGAGTTTTTTTGCCATAAAGTTCCTTAATTAGTAAATTCCCCATTCTGATTTAATATTATCTCTTAGCCATTGTTTTATTTGATTGAATTTGAAAGTAAATGAGGATTCCTTTTTAGTCGTAAAATAATATCTTACAAATGTATCCTGAACTTTATTGGTATAAGATAAATAAGTTGATAAAAGTTCTGGGAAAGGTTCTAGTTTTTCTATAAACTGTTTTCTTAAATCATCGGTTACTGTGACACGCCATTCAAAATCCCATCTGCCAATTTTCTTGGCGTGAGCAATAAGTTCATAACCTGGTTGTTGCATAAGCTCCCGTTTAATTAAATCCTCAGCTCTTTTTCTATTGCCTTCTGACCATGGACTGCTTTGACCACGTGGTGAAAAATAACGCTTATAAACCATGTCGTCAATTCCTTTGAACATCGAATCCGTCCATCCGTAGCAAATCGCCTCTTCAAGCGCTTCTTTATAAGATACAGTCTTGATTTTCTTGGTTTTTGAGATGCATAACCATATGCCGCCACGCGTCTGACTATAATCTTTTAGCCAATCTCTAAAGGCATAGCAATCTTCAAATGTAATCAGTTCTGCTTCATCAATCTTGCTCATAGTTGATCTCCATTCCTTATGACATCCACATTGTTTCTTGATTTATAATCCACACTTCATCTTCGAAAATTGCATGAAAAGCACCACCGGTTGCACCAAGGTTGCCCTTCCAAATATAGGCGTTACAATTGATTTCAAGTGCATCATAAACGCTACTGCTTATTTTGAAATAGATGCCATCTTCAAAATAAGTGGGTAACTTTTCGCCACTAGTAAGTAGATTATATGCAACATATCCTTGATCAACCAATTCATCAAGTGTTCCAAAAAGTAATGTCGCACCACCAGTATCAGTATATGCTTCAATAAGGTCAATTAGTAAGTCCATATCATCAAATTCCAATTCAGATAAGTCAATAGCAACATATAATGTATGATTGCTGATCAATCCACCATTGTTTTTAAACAAATGCTTCAAAACCTTATAGTATGCATAGGCATGTGACGCATCTTCGATGATCTCTTGATGATCAGTGAATTGATTCTCGGTTAACTCATTATCATCAGTGCAGCCCAAAAGTACAGTCGTTATGCAAAAGATTAATATGATATTCAATAGTTTTTTCATACCTGCACCACCTTCCTATAAATTCTACCTTTAAGAAATTATATCATAATCATTTTTTTAGCACAAAACAAACCCAATTTACTTGCAAGTTGTTAGGTGCTAATTGATTGATAAAATATAATAAGTGATTTTCTTATTCTATGATGTTCGATTATCGTAGAATAAGAGCCAATGCAATTCTATGATCTTTCACCAGCACATTCATCTTTTTTTGTATATCTGAAGGAAACATCGCTGATTAGATGACACAATAAGAATAAATACAACCAACAAAAGGAGAAAGTAAATGATTTTTAAAGTTCAAAGTAGTGAAACAGGAAAAGAGTATGTATTGAATCAAAATGCTTGGGTGGAAGGATGACGCTTGATATCGATGGCGTTGCTGGCGCGATTCTTGAGGCACTAAGTTAATAGATTATAAAATCAATATGTTCAAAAACCATAACGTGTAGTAAAACACTAAAAGTAACCATAATCGATCTCTACATCACTTTTATTCTTTTTTGATTGATAAAACTAATTGTGCTTGTGCCACTAAATGCTTTTTAGAAGGCAAATACAGTTGATAGTCAGCAACTAGTGATGGTTTTAGATTATTCGCCATTGCAAATTCAACCACAATATCATCCTTCTTTGCACATAAAACAATACCCACACTTGGATTCTCATTTTCTTTCTTTTCTAATCGATCTAATGCTTCAAGATAAAAATTAAGTTGTCCAAGGTGTTCGGGTTTAAATTTGCCGGTTTTAAGTTCTACTGCAACTAAACACTTTAACACTCTATGATAAAAAACTAAATCAATTTTAAAATCACTATTTCCAACTTGAATGAGATATTCTTGTCCAATAAAAGTAAAATCTCTTCCAAATTCTAAAATGAATTTTTTAAGATTATTTAAGATTGCGTTTCTTAAATCATTTTCTCTATGGCTAGGTGGGATATTCAAAAACTCTAGTGCGTATGAATCCCGAAACACTTCAAGAGATTTATGCTTCACAATTGAATTCTTATTGATTTCTCCTGAAATAATTCTACTCTCAAAGTCGCGCCTTTTAATCTGTCTTTCTAGTTCACGCACTGAATAATGATACTTTATTGTTGTTCTTAAATAATACTCTCTTTCTTCAGGTGTTTTTAACATCAAAATACTAATATTATGACTCCATGACAATTCTCTCAACACTGTCGAGAAAATTCCAGCGTCTTTGTATGTCTCATAGAATTGTCGCATTCTAGAAAGGTTTGGATATGAAAAACCTTGAATACCGGCATGTTTTCTTTGAATCAATTCCGAAAGCTTTTTAAGAAGTTTTTTCCCATATTCGCGCTTAGGTATGTTCTCGCTTATATACTTTCCAACATTCCAATAAAGTGTTATAAGTTCTGAGTTCACATAAGCATAGACTTTTTGTTTGCTTTGTTCAATCAATTTTGCAATATAATTTAGACTCTCGTCTTCAATAGCAACATCATTATCTTGTTTCATCATTTAATCCTCCTATACTATAGTAGAGAAAAATGACCTGTTTTACTTTTTTAAAATTTACTTATAAAAAAAACTTCCATAAAAGGAAGTCAATTCACATTAAATTGTGTAATACTACCTATTTTGATACAAATTAGCACCTTTGCAAATATAATATCATCCCTATATAAATGACTAAAAAAGAGAAGTGTTGATAATGACTCTTCAATTTGAACTGTGTTGCCCAAGCTTTATTAATCATCATCTTCAACTAAATAATCAACATACTGTAGTAAAATGAAAATCATTGAAAATTCCTATGCATCTAAACCCAAAATTACTCGAATAACGAATATTTGGTTAAATCAATATCTTCAAAGTTTAATTGTGTTTTACCGTCTAAAATTCGATAACTTTTTCCATTTATTGATTTAATTACGTCACCTATGGTTAACCTTGGTCC
>CAZIZJ010000101.1:0-4985 GCA_964543675.1 uncultured Acholeplasma sp.
GGTAAGACAACACTGGTCAATCTGTTGATGCGCTATTATGAGGTCAATCAAGGCGATATCTATTTGGATGGTACGCCGATACAAAACTATAATAGAGACTATTACCGAAATGCCTATTCAATGGTTTTACAAGATACGTGGATTTTCAAAGGTACGGTTTTAGATAATATTAGATACGGCAATGGTGATGTTTCAGAGGAAGCAGTCGTTGAAGCAGCGAAAAAAGCGAAGATTCATCATTACATTTCGCATTTGCCAGAGGGTTACCAAACCATCTTATCTGATGACGGTGTCAATATATCCAAAGGACAGAAGCAGCTGATTGTTATTGCAAGAGCGATTCTATCGAGTTCACAAATCCTGATTTTAGATGAAGCGACATCCAATGTAGATACCTATACTGAGATTAACATTCAGGAAGCGATGAGAAATTTGATGAAGGGTAAAACAGCATTTGTCATTGCCCATAGACTGTCAACCATCAGAAACGCCGATTTAATTCTTTTAATGAGTCAAGGCAACATGGAACGCATGATCAGTTGATTGCGAGTCAAGGTGCGTATTATGACCTCTTTATGTCGCAATTCTCATAATCTCAGGCGATTATAAAAAAGTAATTGATTTTTGTTGACAAATAAACGGTTATTATATATAATGACTACGGTAATATTGTGAAAAGAAGAGATACCCTCTCACCTGATGGTCCTATCCTTGGGTAAATAGCACAGCATAAAATTCTTTTAATTATAATTTTAGTGCGAAGTGGGTATATACATGTATACTCACTTTTTCATTTTCTTACCCCAATACAAAAAACGAAAGGAGTGGTTGATTATTAAACCACCAAGAAGCGGATTTAAACCCGTTGTTAATACAGATTTAGTCAATGAGAAGTTGCCTTCAGGACAATTTCTAGTTATTGATGAAGAAGGTACTAAATTAGGTACTTTTGATCGCAATCAAGCACTGTCGATTGCAGCAGATCGTGGATATGACATTTTAGTTGTATCGCCAGATTCTAAACCTATGGTTGCAAAAATCATGGATTATTCAAAGTATCGATATGAACAACAAAAGAAATTGAAAGAAATGAAGAAGAATCAACATATCGTTAAATTAAAGGAAATCAAGTTGTCACCGACAATTGACAAGCATGACTTTGACACCAAGTTAAAGAATGCTCAGAAGTTCATTGATTCAGGGGACAAAGTAAAGGTTTCACTACGTTTTAGAGGTCGTATGATTACCCATAAAGAAATTGGATTAAGCCAAGTGAATAAATTCATTGGTTTACTGCAAAATATCGTGGTTGAATCTGCACCCAAATTAGAAGGTAATATGTTAATTGGTATCGTTACGCCAATTAAGAAAGAAGAAAGAGGTTAACATCATGCCAAAACAAAAAACACATAGTGGATTAAAAAAGCGTATTAAAGTTACCGGAACCGGTAAATTAATGAGACATAAAGCTTATTCTAACCATTTAGCAGCATCAAAAACAACAAAACAAAATAGACAATTAGCGAGCGAGACAACCGTGCATGCAACTGATGCAAAAAGAATCAAACGTTTAATCGCTAATATGAAATAAGGAGGAAGTAAAACATGGCTAGAGTAAAAGGCGGCGTTACAACCCGTGCAAGACGTAAAAAGATTTTAAAATTAGCAAAGGGTTACTTCGGTTCCAAACATACATTGTATCGTACAGCACACGAACAAGTGATGCGTTCACTGCAATATGCTTATCGTGACAGAAAACAAACCAAAAGAAACTTCAGAAGATTATGGATTGCCCGTATCAATGCAGCAGCTGTTGCTAATGATTTCAAGTATTCAAAATTAGTGTATGGCTTAAATTTAGCAAATGTCTTGTTAAACAGAAAGGTCTTAGCTGACTTAGCAGTATCTGAACCACAAGTGTTTACGTCTTACGTAGAACTTGCTAAAGATGCAATTGCAAACCCTGCAAAATATGCTAACAAAACTGCAGCACCTGCACCTAAAGCAGAAAAACCAAAGGCAGAACCAAAACCTGCAGTGAAAGCTGAACCGGCAAAGGAAGCAGTCAAAGCTGCACCAAAAGCTGAACCTCAAGCAGTTGAACCAGCAGCAGATACACAACCTTTAGAAAAACTTTTAGTTGCTGATCTAAAAGAGATTGCTGCAAGTCTAAACATTGCAGACTACAATTCACTTAAAAAAGCTGAACTTGTTGAAGCGATTAAGAAAGCTAGAAAGTAACGCTAAAACAACAATATAAGTGGTTTAATAACCACTTTTTTGTTATAATTAGAGTAATCTTTAAGACAATAGGAGATAGGATGAAAAGAAGATTAATCATCAGTGCTATCTTAATCGTCGTACTGTTAGTGTCGTTTTCTTTAGTCATTCCACTAATGGATCCAGATCACTCCATCATTTATGGTGTTTTTGCTGTGATATTGATTGTCTTGATGTTTGTTTATTTGTTTAGCGGACTTGCAAAATTCCTAATCACTTTAATTTATGCAGTGCTAATCATTACCAGTTTGATTTTACTGCCCGATTACCAGCATCCGATTATTGCGATTGGTACATTGACGCTTATTCTTAATCCACTGGCTAATTTTGAAACATTCATTGAAAAGAAATTGACGGCTGAAGATACGTTGCCATTAAGAATTTCAATCAGAGGCACTTATTGGCCGTTTTATAGCTACCGTCAGGAAATGAAGAATTTCATTAGATTACCACAAACAAAGAAGCTATTTACCAAGACCTGGTATTTAAGATTAAGACAGTTAACAACCTTGGCATTGCTTTTTGCAGCGATCTATTTATTCATCAATGAGCTTAAAAACATTTATTTTGACTTATCAAACTATAATTTACTGCAGATATTTACTTTTTATGGCGTGTTAGCATTATTCGTTCTAACGTTTATCCTCTTTAGAAACGGCTTTACAGCAATGTTTAGAGCGTCAATTCTGCTTATATTTGCACCAATGATCTATGTTATATGGCTATTGCCTATTGCATACATTTCAAAGATTATTTTGACGATTGTTTTATCACTCTTGGGCATTACGGATATCATCTATGAAAAGTATTCATCGCTCCATAGAGTCGCCTATCATGCCTATAAGTATTATGATGCCACTGACCAAAGATATGTCTATGCCAACGAGTTTTATGAACCGTTTGTTTATAACGAAACATACAACATTGTTGGCATGTATAAGTTTTCATCAAACATCGAAAACTTTGAGAATAATTTGCATGACATCTTGTTTTATGCAAACCGAAAGCACTTTATGATTACTGCCTATACCTATAATGGTAAAGAAATCATGATTTATACCGAGTTTTATCACAGGCACGCCAAAAGAGCAGGCAGATTTGCTGCCTACTTAGAATTGGTATTTCACACGACTGTTTACAATCAAATCGTTTTTGACAAACATAAGCAAATTTATGAAACAACCTTTTTCCACCGAACCGAATATATTGTCGCCAGAGCCTTAACCTTGGCAACCTTATTGGATGACTTAGATATCGGCAACAAAGAACTGATTGTTTCAATTATTTTCTCGTTTAGAAGTCTAACTGACATCCAGTCAATTTCACAGCATTATTTTGTTGCCAGAATGGCAGAACTGGATGATGCAGATTATTACGCAGCCAGAGTCTCGGTTAAAACGACTAATTCGAAGTTTGCGATTGAACAAAAGGTTAGAGACATTTTATTAAACGCTTTAATTTACCGTGCAACATATGTCAGAATACTTGTATATTACGAAGGGGAGAACAAAAATGATTAAAAAAGCTGTGATACCGGCTGCTGGATGGGGAACAAGATTTTTACCGATCACCAAGTCCGTACCTAAAGAAATGCTGCCGATTATCGATAGACCGGCATTATCCTATATTGTTGAAGAAGCGGTGGCATCAGGCATTGAAGAAATACTGATCATTATTTCAACCAATAAAGGAGCAATCGCTTCTTATTTTGAAAAGAATTTAGATTTAGAACAGTTTTTAGCGGAAAAGAAAAAGTATGAAGACATTGAACTAATCAGAAATACTAGTGGTGGAGCCAAGATCTTTTACACCATTCAAGAAGAACAATTGGGTTTAGGTCATGCGGTGCTTCAAGCTGAAAGCTTTGTTAAAAATGAACCGTTTGCCGTACTTTTAGGTGATGATGTCTATGTTTCAAGACCAGTACCTGCCTTAAAACAGTTGATTGATGCATATGCTGAAAAGCGGTCAACCATTTTAGGCACTTTGGAAGTACCAGACCAAGATACTAAATTATATGGCATCTGTATCCCCAAAGCAGGCAGCCAGAAACCAATTGTGGAGCTCAAAGGGGTGGTTGAAAAACCCCAAAGCAATCCACCATCCAATTCAGCTATTTCAGGCAGATATGTCTTGTCACCAACCATATTTTCTTTGTTGAAGAATCAACAGCGTGGTGCGGGCGGTGAAATTCAATTAACCGACTCCATTTTAAGATTGATGGAAACAGAAAAGGTTTATTCACTGGATATGACTGGCAAAAGATATGATATTGGTTCTAAGATTGGCTATATTGAGGCGATTATTGATTTTGCTTTAGAACGTGATGATTTGAAAGCGGATTTGACCAATTTATTTATAAATAAATTGAAGTAATGAAAGCCATATTCATTGACAAATAAATCAAATAGATGTAAATTAAAGGTAACCTAGGAAGACCCGTGGAACCCAAACATTCCGAAGGGGAACTTGAACTCATACTGGAGTTGAATGCCAAACCACATTTGGAATCCCAAAGTATGAGAAAAGTAAGTTCCCACTTTAAAAAAAGAGATTCTCACCACTTCCTAGGTTTTTTATTGGCTTTTTTTGGTATAATTTATGAAAAGAGGTGATTTAAATGGCTGAAAAACTCGCATTATCGACAAAGGCTATAACATTGTATGTTTTAGCATGTTTGACACTGGGGTTAGGTATTTTATTTT
>CAZIZJ010000102.1:0-4942 GCA_964543675.1 uncultured Acholeplasma sp.
AAATACATGCCCCACATTTCATTAGGCGTTGGTATACTCGTCTTAATATGTTTATTTATTCCAACCGTATCCATTCGTGTTGGTTCAACTGACCATGAGTTTTTAGGGATGTTTGCAGCATTTGGATCAAATTCGCAAGCATACAAGTTTGACATGAATTATGCATTATTGATTGCATTCTTATTGCCAGTGCTTGCTGGTCTCATTCACTTTTTCACAAAAGACTTAAAGCCTGCCAGAATATATCAGTATGTATCAATCGGTCTCTTTATATTCGCAGGGATGTTATTCTTTGCAACACCGGTGTTATTCGAATCAATTACTGGTAATGTCTATATTGAAAATATCCACAATCCTTATTTTGCAAATTATGGTTTTGGTGCAATCCTAGCAGGTGTCTTTTCAATCCTGGCTGGCGTGACATCAGTTGTATCATCATTAATTGTTGAGTAAAAATCGAAAAGGGCTGATAAAGCCCTTTTTTATTTGAACAAACCTAGTTTTTTTGCAACATCAATATAGTAGTTCAATCCATTCATTAAGATCGATTCATCAAAGTTAAAGTAGTTTGAATGCAACGGATGTACATATCCTTTTTTCTCGTTTCTAGAACCGATGAAACTAAATATCCCTGGCACTGCTCTTTGGTAGAATGCGAAATCCTCTGAAAACATATATGGCTTTAACAGAGCAACATTCTTTTCATCTAAAGCAGACTTAACTAATTTATATAAGTCACTATCATTAATTACTGCTGGATAATAATCGACAATGCCGCCTTTGATGTTGACTCCATATCCAGTTTCAACTGCCTTTGTCATGTCAGTGATCTTCGCTTTCAATGTTTCAAAGACTTCATCATTAAACGCTCTAATCGTTCCTGAGATCAACACCTTGTTGGCAATGATGTTTCTAGCCTCACCGCCATTGATGGTACCAGTAGTAATCACTGCTGGTTCCAAAGGATCAATGTAGCGTGAAACGATTTGGTTTAACGAAACAACCAACGCTGATGCAGCAAGCACAGCATCTTTTCCTTGTTGTGGCTGTGCGCCATGGGCTGAAACACCATTGATTTCAAAATCGAATTCAGCATTTCTTGCCAGCATCGGACCATCTTTAATACCGACAATTCCTTCATCTAATCCTGGAAACAAATGGAGTCCAAACACTTTTTTGACGTTGAAGTCAGTAAATACCCCTTCTTCGAGCATCACTTTCGCGCCACCTGGACCTTCTTCTGCCGGCTGAAAGATAAAGACTATCGTTTCTTCAACCGTATCAAGTAAAGAGACATGTTCGGCAAACGCCAAAAGCATCGCCATATGACCGTCATGACCACACGCATGCATACTGCCTTCATGAAGTGACTTGAATGCTACACCTGTTGATTCACTAACAGGTAGGGCATCCATGTCCGATCTAAAAGCTACAGCCGTATCCTTTTTACCTTTTTTAACCGCGACAAGACCAGTTTTTGCATAGGTCTTTGGTTCGTAGCCAAAACTGATTAATTTTTCTTTAACATAAGCGTATGTTTTATCCAAATCAAAACCAAGCTCTGGTATTTGATGTAGGTCTCTTCTGTATTTCGTTAATTTTTCTTGCATGAAATCACTTCCTTAAATCATCAAGGATCTTGGTTTTTTCAATCGTCTTATCATCCTTGTACTTAATGATTCTAGCCGGCTGACCGGCAACTACCGCATTTTCCGGTACATCGGTTGTAACAACAGCACCTGCTGCAACAACAGCACCCTTACCTACTCTAACCCCTTCTAAAACGACGGCATTGGCACCTACTAAAACACCATCTTCAATAATGACTGGGGTTGCACTTGGCGGTTCTAAAACGCCTGCAATCACACTGCCTGCACCAATATGACAATCGTTGCCGATAACAACTCTTGCTCCTAAGACAACATTCATGTCAATCATTGTACGTAGTCCTACAACAGCACCTATGTTAATGATAGAACCCATCATAATGACCGCACCATCATGAATGACTGCGTGTTCTCTAATCCAAACGCCTGGTTCAATTCTGGCATTGATTTTTGTCATATCAATCATCGGAATTGCTGAATTTCTACGATCATTTTCTAAAACGTAGTCAGTGATTTTCGCTTGATTGGCTGCTAAAAACGGTAATACGTCATTCGCCTCGCCAAAAAGCAGTCCTGATTTTTCATCACCAAAATATTTGTATGCTGAAAAATCAATATCTGCCAATTTACCTTTAAGGTATAGTTTTACTGGTGTCTTTTTAGTCGCATTTTTAATGTACTTCGCTATTTCATATGGATCGGTTAAAAAATCACTCATGTGTGCCTCCTAGTAAATCTTCCATGCCATAAAGACCTGGTTTCTGCTTAATAATGTATGTTGCTGCCTTTAATGCCCCTTTAGCAAACACCCGTTTATCATGGGCAATATGCGTGAACTCCAAAGTCTCTTCTTCACTTGAAAAAATGACTTGATGCTCACCGATGTAATTGCCTAATCTTAAAGCGTGGACATGAATGCCTTTTTCATTGCTGTAGCCATGAATGACTGGATGTTTTTCATCGAGTGTTTCATTCAAGGCATCAACTAGCTTAAGGGCAGTCCCTGATGGTGCATCTTTCTTGAAATGATGGTGCTTTTCAATGACTTCAATATCATAGTCTTTAGCCAGTGGTTTAGCAACCATTTTCAGTGCCTGAGTTAATAAATAAACGCCAACTGAATAGTTTGCTGCATAAAAGATGGGAATATCCTTACTGGTTTTTCTACTCCATTCAAAATCAATATCGCTATAACCGGTTGCTGCCAGCACCAAAGGAACTTTCTTTTCATGGGCATACATCAATATTTGTTTCAAATTACTCGGATGTGAAAAATCAATGATAACATCCGATGGTTTCAACTGACTTAAATCAGCAACTGAATCACTTGAATTTGTTTGATCAAATCCGCCAACCAAATCAAAATCGGTTGATTCTGCTGCCAATGATTTAAGCACTTGTCCCATGCGACCCAAAATGCCTGATATAACTAGTTTAATCATATGTCACCAACTTATACTTTTCTAGTACTTCTTTTAATATCTTATCATGTTTAGCTTCTAACTTTAATAGTGGTAACCTAGGTATGCCTACCATGAATCCCATATGCTCTAGCGCACGTTTGACAACAATCGGATTGGTTTCAATGAACATTGCATCATGGAGCGGTAAAAAACGTTTGAACTCTTCATCGATGTTTTTACCTGAATGATACGCTCTAATCATACTAGACAGTGGTCCTGGAATAATGTTTGCCGTCACTGAAATGGTACCATGACCACCTAGTTTTAAAACATCAAGCGTCTGCTCGTCATTGCCTGATAAAACAACAAAGTCCTTGCCACATAAGTCAATGATTTGTTTGACTTGCTCTAAATTGCCGCTTGCTTCCTTAATACCAACAATATTGCCAATCTTGCTTAATTCAAAAGTTGTTTTCGCCTCTAGGTTGACTGCAGTTCTAGACGGCACATTATATAAAATAATCGGTAAACTGGTTTTTTTAGCAATCGCTTTAAAATGGGCAATCAAGCCCTTTTGGCTTGGCTTATTATAATATGGCGTTACAACCAGCAAACCATCAGCACCAGCCTTTTCTGCATGTTTAGAAAAGACAATGGATGCTGCTGTATCATTAGACCCACTACCGACAACCACTGGAATGCTTTTGTTGACATGTTTGACAACAAAATCAATGATTTGCTTTTTCTCTTTTAAGCTCAATGTTGCTGCCTCAGCAGTTGAACCTAAAATCACTAAATAATCAGTTCCGTTTTTAATGTGGAAATCCAGCAAATCCTTTAAAACATCAAAGTTTACTTTTTTACCTTTAAATGGTGTGACAAGTGCAACACCGGTTCCTATAAATTTCATTTGATAAATTCCTCACTTACGTATTTAGCAATTTGGATTGCGTTGGTTGCGGCACCTTTTCTGACGTTATCAGCTACTGTCCAAAGCAGTACCTTATTTGGATGGTTCAAATCCATTCTTAGTCTTCCGACATATACTTTATCCTGACCAACAACCTCAAGTGGCGTTGGATAGTGATCATGATCAAAGTAAACAATGGCATCATTTTCCTTGAAATATGTCTTTAATAAATCAAGATCAATGTCTTTATAAGTTTCTATAACCATCGAGACGCTATGTCCATTTTGAACTGGTACTCTGACGCAGGTTGCATTAATATCCAGATTCTTGTTCAATATTTTATTCGTTTCAGTAATCATCTTCATTTCTTCTTTGGTATAACCATTATCTAGAAATGCATCGATATGAGGAATGACATTTTCATAAATTGGTTTTGGATAAAAGTTTGGTGCTTCGCCATTTTTCCCTCTGTTTAAATCTTCAATGCCCAAAAGTCCAGAACCAGAAACTGCCTGATATGTTGTATAACTCACTGACTTGACATCAAAAAGATCATCAACCACTTTAAGTGCAACCACACTTTGAATGGTTGAGCAATTTGGATTGGCAATTAAAAGATTTTCTTTCTTTAAAACATCCAAATTGACCTCAGGTACAACCAAAGGCACTGCTTCATCCATTCTGAAGGCTGACGAATTATCAACAACATAAATGCCTTTTGAAACAGCAATCGGAACATATTTAACAGCGAACTTATTATCTAACGCCATAAAAACGATATCTAAATCGAAATCAAATGATTGTTCAGTCAGTTCTAGAATCGTATAGGTTTTCTTTCTAAATTGCACGGTTGAACCTGCTGAACGACTGGATGCAAAAACATAAAGATGCTTGATCTCTAAATCATAGGTTTCTAAAATCTCAAGGATTTTTTGACCGACAAGTCCGGTAACCCCAACAATACCAATATTCAACTTTTTCATAGCCATTCTCCTGAAAGAATTTTTACAGCACCACCAAAT
>CAZIZJ010000103.1:0-4898 GCA_964543675.1 uncultured Acholeplasma sp.
GCTAAAGGAACTTCCCTGCCACCATCGAAGAAGAAAGTAACATGAGCGTATTTTTCAGTTTCAGCTGCTCTAATTTGAGAAAGACCATTTTTTTCGATAACTTCACCATATAAATCGTTAAATGATTGCAGCTCATAGGCTAAAGGACCTTTAACTGTTTCCTTATAGTGCATCATTGAAACCAAGAAAATACCTTTTGGTGCATTGGTTACATCAAGTAGTGGTTTTCCTTCAGTATATAGTTCTTTGGTTGCTTTTGGATTAGATAGTGCTGTTGCCATACGGATGGCACGATCTGGTCTGAAGTTTGCAAAGATAACGGCATCGTTATCTTTGATTAAACCAGCATCGTCAACAACAAACGGTTTAATGAATTCATCAGTGATGCCTGCTTTATAAGATGCAGTTATTCCTTCTAAAGCTGAGTCGTAATGTGGTGCGTCACCTAGTGTGATGGCATCAAATGCTAACTGTACTCTATCCCAGTTATTGTCTCTATCCATTGCGTAGTATCTGCCAGAAACGGTTGCTACCTTATAACCATAATCAACCAGTGATTTCACATATTCAAATCCTGATTCTTGTGGAGTATCTCTACCATCGGTAAAGGCATGAAGATAAGTACTTTCAAGGATGTTTTGTTGTTTTGCTAAATCGTATAATGCTTTAAAGTGTGATGTATGTGCATGGACACCACCATCTGATACTAAACCTAAAATATGTAATTTAGACTGATGTTTCTTTACATGATTAATCGCGCTTAAGAAAGCTTCGTTTTCAAAGAAACTGCCATCTTTGATAGCGACATTGACACGAGAAAGTGATTGCCAAACAACGCGTCCAGCGCCTAAGTTTAAGTGTCCAACTTCGCTGTTGCCCATTTGTCCTTCGGGAAGACCAACTGCTTCGCCTGAGGCAACAAGCGTATTGTTAGGATATTCTTTTAATAAGTAGTCTAAGTAGTCTTTTTTAGCAAGTGATACTGAATTTGACTCAGAATCAGGTGCGAGTCCTAGACCGTCCATAATAATTAGTGCTGCAAATTTTTCTGCCATATATATACCTCTTTTCATTATCCGTAATTATTATACTATAATTTAGTTGTGCCGTCATTTGATTCTATGTGTGAAAAGGCATTCATTATTATATTGATTGAAATTAAATTGCTTTAATGTTAAAATATGTGTGCTAAAACTAAATCATCTTCGGGGCGAGGCGTAATTCCTCACCGGCAGTTAAAGTCTGCGAGCAAAGCAATTTGCAGGATCCTGTGTAATTCAGGTACCGACAGTATAGTCTGGATGGGAGAAGAACAACAATTATTTTTGTCTGTCTTTTTTAGTTACCCGAAATGGTTTGTCGGGTAACTTTTTTCATACAAGGAGGATATAAAATGAGTAAAAGTAAATTTACCACGAAACGTCTGATTTATATCGTCACCCTGGCAGCCATTTCAATCGTACTAGGTTTGATTGAAATACCATGGGGGATATTTGTTCCACAAGCAAGTTTCTTAAAACTTGATTTTAGTGAGGTAGCGATACTGATTGCCTTGATTTTAGTAGGCACTTCAGATACGTTTTTTGTCATCTTGCTTCGTGCAGTTGCCAGAAGATTAGTCATTGGCATGGGACCAGATCAATGGTTAGGCGAATTTCTTGCGATATTAGCCAGCCTATCTTTGATGCTAGGATATGTCATCTTATCTAAAATACTAAATAAAAAAGAAGAGCCTATCATTAATGGTAATGATGTCAATTTGGATGTTTCTTTAAAAGAATGGATGATAGGACCGGTTTTGCTAACACTTTTGTTGACGACCATCTTATTCACTGTCAATTTATTTTTTGCAACCCCACTTTATTATTCACTATTTGGTGATACAACCTGGACGTTTGCAGGCATTATGAATGGGGAATCCATGTTTTTCCCTAATCCAGCAGATTACATCAATTTTACGGTTATCGCATACATTCCATTTAATCTGATTAAAGGTGCTTTGGTTACTTGTATATTCTTTGGCTTAAAGCCATATTTAAAAGCACTTAAGTTTTAAGTGTTTTTATCTAGTAAATACGTTTTCATAAATGAGTTAATTGTAAATTAAAGAAATTAATGTATAATATCTATGGTCAATAAAACATAAATTAAATTTTATAAAGGAGAATAAAAAATGCCATTTATTACAAGTGTGTATGCAAGAGAAGTGCTGGATTCACGTGGTAACCCAACGGTTGAAGTTGAAGTTGTTACTGAATCAGGTGCATTTGGTAGAGCGTTGGTTCCATCAGGAGCATCTACTGGAGAACACGAAGCAGTTGAACTTCGTGATGGAGACAAAAGCCGTTACTTAGGTAAGGGTGTATTAAAAGCGGTTGCTAATGTCAACGACGTTATCGGACCTGCAATCGAAGGGGAATCAGTTTTTGAACAACTTTTAATTGACAAAAAGATGATTGCCTTAGACGGAACAAAAAACAAAGGTAAACTTGGAGCAAACGCTATCCTAGGTGTATCCATCGCAGTAGCAAAAGCTGCAGCTGATTTACTTGGTCTTGAGTTATATCAATATCTTGGTGGATTCAATGCCAAGCAATTACCAGTACCAATGATGAACATCATCAATGGTGGTGCACACTCAGATGCACCAATCGATTTCCAAGAATTCATGATTTTCCCAGTTGGCGCGCCATCATTTAAAGAAGCGGTTCGTTGGGGTGCAGAAGTCTTCCACAACTTAAAATCAATTTTAAAGAAAAAAGGATTAGTTACTGCAGTAGGTGATGAAGGTGGTTTCGCACCAAGTCTAGCATCAAATGAAGACACCATTGACAACATCTTAGAAGCAATCAAGCAAGCAGGCTATACAGCAGGAAAAGACATCTGGTTAGGCTTTGACGTTGCAGCATCAGAATTCTTTGATAAAGAAAAGAAAAAGTATGTATTCAAGAAATCAACAAAACAAGAATTCACTTCAGCAGAACTTGTTGAATACTATGCTGGTTTAGTTGCTAAATATCCAATCATTTCAATTGAAGATGGTATGGATGAAAATGACTGGGCTGGATGGAAGTTATTGACTGAAAGATTAGGCGATAAAATCCAATTAGTCGGTGATGATTTATTTGTTACTAACACAGAATATCTTGCAAAAGGAATTGCAACTGGAACAGCAAACTCAATCTTAATTAAAGTGAATCAAATCGGTACATTAACTGAAACGTTTGACGCGATTGAAATGGCAAAGCGTGCAGGCTATACAGCTGTGGTTTCACACAGATCAGGTGAAACTGAAGATACATCAATTTCAGATATCGCAGTTGCAGCAAATACTGGTCAAATCAAAACTGGTTCAGCATCACGTACAGATAGAGTTGCAAAATACAACCAATTGATTAGAATTGAAGATCAACTAGGTGATTCAGCAGTCTACCTTGGTGTTAAATCATTCTACAATCTAAAAAAATAGTTTATAGTTTTATGAAATGAGTTTAAGAAGGATAATTTCGGTTATCCTTCTTTTTTATACATATAGTTTGATATGCAAACACGCATTAAGTTGATTGTTTGATTACAAAATAAATCAAGAAAGTACTATACAACGAACAAAAATGATAAACAAAGAGTTTATTTTAGATAGTTTAGTTGAAGAAATGTTTAAAGAAAATCTAATTATTATAACTGCCAGCTGGGTAAATGAATTTGGAGAAAGACCTTATGCCATGACTAGCAAGGGTAGAACATTGTGGCAAGACGCAGTAAAAAATGAAGATGATTGAAAGCATTTAATCTTAAATAATCACGTTTAAAGTGCATTAAATAGCCTTATTAAGAAATTTTATCGCTTGCTTTATGCTACAATAGAGGTAGTATTTGTTTTAGAAATTAGGTGTTAAAGATGGAAAAGAAAGTAAAAACCAAGAAAAGAAATGTAAAAGATTTTATTAATAAAGATTATATTGATGAAGATGGAAACGCGGTTGTTGACGTTATTATTAATGATAAGTCAGAACTGTTTTCACCGTATTCTCAAAAAATGCTGTTGAAGCGTGAAATATTTTTGTATCTAGATACCATTGCTGATCCGATTCCAAATGATTATCCGTTGATTATTAATTTTGTTGTAAAGGATTTGAGTCAGATTAATCAAGCCTATGTCAAGGAAGCATTAAAAAGATATTACTGGTTTTCGTTTAAGGAAATGGAATCTAACTTAAGAAAAGATGTCTTTTTAGCAGCAGGGTATTTTTTTGCTGGACTATTGTTGATTATTATGAATGCTTTTTTTAATGTTTTTATGCAGGAACCTTGGTTTGAAGTATTAAGTAATTTGGTGATTGTCATCTCATGGGTACTGATTTGGGAAGCATTCTCTAACTTAGTCATCGGTAGAAGATTAAAGGTTACAGATAAGAATAATGAGCGACAAATGGCGCTGGCAGAAGTCAGATTCATTGATAAGATAGAAGGCTAGTCATTATCAATATAGAATTTCTTGTGTTAAAATTGAATTGAAAAGAGGTATATGTTTATGAACAAAGAATTCATGATATGGTATTACAATCTGCATAAACCTCATGTCACTTACGAAGAACTTGTAGCAAAGTATGGGGAGCGTGCTGATTTGGTTTTAGAATCACTGTCTCCTTTTTTTGTCGTTGATAAAAATAAAGGCGTAACGCTTCATTCAAAGTACGCCATCGGTGTATTATCGATTAAAAGAACTGTGGCATTTCTACTGGTTATTGACGGAAAAGATATCGCGATTGACTTGCTGGAATTAAACGGGGCAATGGATCAGGATTTAGTGGTTGTCAATCAATACAGTCACGATCCATTTGTTGTTGAGGTCATAAAAAGTAATATCACGCAATTGATTGCCAATGTAAAGAAAAGTG
>CAZIZJ010000104.1:0-4886 GCA_964543675.1 uncultured Acholeplasma sp.
CTGACTTATGGAAATTCTCAAAAAGGTGGTACCTTGTTTAAGTTGAATAGATTTGGTCAAACTGAATTAGAACTCATTTATGCATAAAAAAGTTGACGTTAATCGTCAACTCTTTTTCTATACTTTCCACCATTTGATAGAATGCCGGCAATTGGAATCATTAAGAATACAATCCATGAGAAATCCCACTTGCCTCCAAAATGTCCAATTGAGAAAAAGATGATGGTTGAAAGAAATGGCGTATAGGCAACAAAATGCTTAAACTTCTGTGTCGCATAAATACCAATCATCGGAATAAACAACAAGATCATCCAACTCCAAAGCCAAGCATCCGGAATCATTAAACTGACTGCTAAATAGATGATGATGACTGCAAGTATTGATGTTGCAAGATATGGTCTTTTAAGCCACGTTTCTTTATCAAAAAGATAAATCTTAATTTGGTTGGTAGCAACAGCATATAACAGTGGTACGGTATATACGAGCCAAGCATACTGCCACTCGCCTGATAGATGCACCAGTAATTGATGGGCAATCACTGCCAAGACAATGAGACTTGCAAGCATACCTTTTTTGAAGGTTATCGGTTTAGTTAATAATGATACCAGTGGTACAACTGCATAGAGTGCCCAGCCGTATAAGTAAAATGGTGGGTGGAAATATCCAATCATGACATAAACTACTGTTACGACAAAAGGCGATAACGCAGTGAATTTATGTTCCTTGACATTCAGTGAGATTGCTGTCACAGGAACTAATAAGAATACTAACCAACCAGGATGCCAGTAACCACTTGAGAATCCTAATAGCATAAATAGAATTGTTGAAATAAATGGTGTTAAGGCAACATATTTGTCTTTGGTCTTAACATTGACCAATATCGCCGTTATAGGAATTGCCAAGAAAACCATCCATGCATATCTGAAGGCATCACCTAAGTAACCAATCAGAAAAAACAGGATAACTGAGACAAATGGCATAAGTGCTACAATTCTGTTTCTACTGTTTGAATCATGATATAAATCACCTTTTAACGCTTTATAAATGTCTTTGGCAGTACCAAGCTTAACCCTGACTTCTTCATCGCTTAATCCATTGTCTATTGCTTCGTCATAAAGATTTGAATATTCTTCAATTACATTGGATATATCACTTTTGGTAACTTCTTGTGTTCTTAAATAGATAAATAAGTCATTCAAATATTCTTTTTTACTCATCTTACACTTCTCCTTTTAAAATCATCATTACATTTTCAATAAATCCTGCCCACTCAGTCTGGTACTTTTCCAAACTCTTTTTACCTGAGTCAGTAATTCGGTAATACTTCCTTGGTGCACCAAGTGCACTTTCTTTGACATAAATCTCGAACAGTTTTTGTTCAGTTAGTCTCCTTAAGATCGGATAGATGGTATTTTCATTGACATCAAGCAAGGTTGATAGCTTATCAATGATCTCAAATCCATACATTTCCTTATCATGGATGACTTTTAGAATACAAAGTTCGAGCACGCCTTTTTTAAATTGGGTATTCAATATTCATCACTCTTTTCATTGTAATTAAATTCTTTTTAGTGCTTATTGTGTATTGCACACTACTATAATATCACACGTACTGTGCAAAACACAATACCTTTGCTTAACTTTTTAAAAATAAACTGATTCTTAGGTTTTATATTGCGTTTTGTGCTTTTACAAACGGCCAAAAGAGTGACTATTGCGTTGGATTGCGTTGATGTATTATAACTTTCTTTGACTTAATCTTTTTGTGGTGGTAACATCATCTTGGATAAGATATTATCATTATACTCATTAGAGGAGATGCAAATGATGACCCCAGATATAAGAAAAACGCATTTGATCAATGCGCTGATTACAATTGTTTCTATATTGATGATTTATGTTTATTATTTTTTATTGATGATTTATCCTAATCTTTTCGATTATTCAGCTTGGTTTATCTATATCAAATTTCCGTTTCTAATCTTGATAAGTATAATCTTGTTTTTGCTAAATAAATCCTCTACTGTTTACAGCAAGCTACCAAATATCTATATGCCGCTAGCACTATCAATCGTTTTTTTATATGTCATGTCAATACAACTGATTAATGGTAATCTCAATTGGCTGTATGTCATTGTTTACTACATTTTTTCGATCATTATTATCGTTGTACTAGATGCATTATCAGATATGAAATATCGGTGGATCTTCTTTATTTTATACTATCTTTGCTCGACATTATTATACATTTTTGAAATGTTTATCATTGTTTCTGCATAGTTAATCAATACAGTTTATATTTATTCTTTAATCAAAGTAGTTGAATGTTCAAAATGTTTGCTGCGTTCCGGATAAAGGCTGGTTGTAATCGATTGAATGGCTGTTGCAGCTTCTCCTTGACCAGTTGATATCAATCTGACTTTACCAGGATATGAAACACCATTTCCAGCTGCGAAAATACCTTTTATGTTGGTTTCCATCATGTAATCAACATTGATTAAACCTCTATCGCCTGCTAGTCCCCATTCCTCTAACTTGGATTTTGATAGTAAAAAACCGTAGTTAACTAGAATGTAATCAACATCAATCGTTTTCTTTTCACCGGTTTGCCCGTGTTTTAAATGCAGTTCTTTCGCAGTTAAATGCTCACCCGTCACATCCTCTACAATGTATGGTGTCACAATATGACCTTTTTGGGTAAACTCCTCAACCGTTGAAGGTAATGCTCTAAATTCATTTCTGCGATGAACCAAGGTAACCTCTTTGGCATAATCAGCAACCGATACTGCCCAATCAAGCGCTGAATCGCCACCACCTAGTACGGCGACTTTTTTATTTTTGAATTGATCTAAATCTTTAACAAAATACAATACATTGTCAAATTCTTTTTCAATTCTTAATTTTTGTGGGACAAAGCCACCACCACCATGGGCAATCAGCACATTTTTTGTTTGAAATGTTTCTTTGGCTGTAACAACCTCAAAATAATCATCATGCTTGATGATATCTAATGCTTCACATCCGTAATGAATGGGAATATCTTTTTCAAAACGCTGATATTGAATAACCTGCTCTTTGATATAATCCTCTGCTGTCACTTTTGGAAATCCTGGTATATCATAAATGAATTTATCTTTATAAACAGCAGTCAGTTGACCACCTGCTTCACCAGATGATTCAATGACTGCAGCCCTCAATTTTCTAAGTCCTGCTAAAAATGCAGCATATAATCCAGTTGGACCTGCACCGATGATTAATACTTCTAACATAAAAAAACACCTCTTTATTCTTCTAAGTATAACATTTTACAAAAGCGATGCAATCATCTAATGCTTACTTACAAAGTAAATATGTAAAATTGTACAAAAAAAAGATGATTGCTCATCTAGTTTTTCAAGTATTTATCTAAGACATCTTTTGGTATGAAGAAATATACTGTGTAGGCGACAATCAGTTTGGCAATATCCCAAACATAATACGGAACAAAGATACTGAATGCTGCATTTTCAAATGATGTTAAGGTCACTGCATTAAAGATAATGATACCAAAGGTGTATAAGACAACAATGCCAAAAAATAACATCACTGGTATATCAATCAGTAAATTCTTATCTTTTGACTTCAACAGTGAAATACCTAACGCACAAAACAAGAATCCAAATAAGAAGCCTCCGGTTGCTGAGACAAATGCCCCTGGTCCACCACCGGTTGTGAAAACCGGAATACCAACTAATCCGACCAATAAATACACAAATACTGCTAGAAATGCATCAAGTGGTCTTAAGACGAATCCTGCCAAAACAATCATTAACGTTTGTAGTGTAAAGGATACTGGATGCACTGGAATATTGATGAAGGTTGCTACAACAATTAATGCTGCAAAGGTAGAGATTATTGCCATTCTTCTAATGGTCATGTGATTCCCTCCTAAAAATAATTTTCTAATAAATTCGCAATAAGTTTTGAGAAAACTCTTTTAACGTCTTGCATCTTTTTGGTTAAAATGTAAAGCGATGTTGCTTTTAGTCCAGCAAACAAGATTTGATTGACATTAAGGCCAATACCAACAATGACATAATCAAACTTATCTGCACTGCTTTTGGTTTCAATCAATATGCCACTGATTTTCTTGTCTTCAACATAGACATCATTCGGTTCTTTGAAGTAGACATCAAGTCCATAAGAACCAAGCAATGCAAATATCGAACTTTTGACCCATTCTTTAATGGTAACGATTTGATCAAAAGGTACATCTTTTAATAGTAGTGAACAAAGTAGGTTTCTACCTCTTGCAGAAGTCCACTTTCTGTCAAACTGACCACGGCCTTTGGTTTGATAATCGGTTCTAACCATGGTAAAGCCTGGTAATTCTTGATAATGTTCTTTTAAATAACTGTTTGTTGATTCAACTTGCTTAACTTCAACAATTTTGATTTTGGCCATATTAACCGATAGCAAAGCTAATCTCTGCTTCACATACCAATTGATCGTTTACCCAAGCCTTAGCTGATCCAAAGCCAAACGGACCTCTAATTTTGGTTAAAACGGTTTCAATCTTCAATGTGTCACCAGGAACTACTTGTTTTCTCCATTTCACATTATTTGCACCTGTAAAGAAGCCAATTTTTCCTTGGAACTCTGGTGCTTTTAGTAAAGCAATCGCGCCGACTTGCGCCATTGTTTCTAAAATCAATACACCAGGCATGACTGGATACTCAGGAAAATGCCCTTTAAAGTAATACTCATCTTTACTGACATATTTAATGCCTACACACTTTTCTTTGTCGACAAGTTCAATCACTTCGTCAACAAATAAGAAAGGTTCTCTGTGCGGCAAAATTGCTTTAATTTGTTCTCTATCTAATACTGGCATCGTCTTACCCCTC
>CAZIZJ010000105.1:0-1646 GCA_964543675.1 uncultured Acholeplasma sp.
AGAGAACATCATTTTCATTAATGTTGCAGAACCAATTAAGACCCATCAAGACAATATTATGGACCCAGCATACACTGGACGCTTTAAAATTAAGGACTCTATCATCGTTAATGGTGTGACTTATTATAACGGTAGTTCATATGAAGGCGAAACTGGTCAAGATCCATTTACACCGTGGAAACAAACCAATACCAATATGCCACGTATTCCGTTTTATTTCAGAAACTATCAATCACTGCCTTACAGATATAATACCGGTGATTTCAACTATGTCGTGCCAGCAGAAAACATTAGCCGTGTTCTAAAAGATCCAAATAACTTTGTTGGACCTGGTGTCATTGAAGGATTGAACTGGTTAGAAATTAGAAGAATTTATTCAAATCCGATTTCACCACTGGCTGTGCGTGGACATCGTATTGATGCCGATTCAATCGAGATTGATGATGCATTAATTGAAATGGGAACGACCTTTGTTCCAGCAAACCCACAAGTCAATAACTTCTATTTGGGTGGACCAAATTATGTTAAAGGCGTTGACTACTCATTAGAAATTGATGATTCAAATGTCAACACTGATCAAGAAGGCGAATATGAAGTGACTTATACCTTCAGAAACTTACATGAAGGACGCGAATGGGATGTCGTTGTCATGAAGCAGGCAGTCTATGTTTATGATGCCGATAAAGCCAATGAGATTTATGCCTATAACTTAACCAATGAATTTAACAGTCATGTCGATTTTTCTTACAATGTTTATACCAATAGTGGAACCCTTTATTACGCGTTTAGCAGTGTCAATAATTTAACGCTAGATGAAGTATCTAATTTAAGTCAACTCGAATCATCGCCAATTACCCATACATCCGGTAAATTGGAGAACTTATTGAGTGATGGCATGCGCTACCTATATGTCTATACTGAACGTGATGGCATGCTATCAGAATTAGTTAAAGTAACGATTGTTAATGAAATCATCATTTACATCAATAACATCGATGACTTGAATGCGATGATTACATCGATTAATTCCAGAGGACGTTACTACATCTTGACAACTGATATTGATTTATCAGAAGGCAGACTTGACTTGCTGTCAACTGCCAACGTATTCTCAGGTGTCTTTGATGGTAATGGTTATACACTACACAACTTAGAAAGAACTGTACTGCGTGGTGGACTCTTCATGACCATCAATGGTGGTATGATCAAGAACTTAACTATTGATAATGTTCACTATACGGTCGATTCATTATGGCGTGCATCGGATGAGAATCCAGATATCATGCTTGAAACCAAACCAGCAGATGATGCAGGTATTCTGGCAACATATGTTTACGTATCTGCAATCTTTGATAATATTACCATTAAGAACTCATCAGTCAACACCAATAGAAACTATGCAGCTGCCTTAATCGGTCGTGTGAGAACCGGTCAAGCATTCTTCAGCAACATTAAGATTTTAGATGTTGAAATTCATGCACTGGTGACTGCCGCCAAGTATACCGGCGGATTAATCGGTGGTGGCGAACCAAATACCAAGATTTTAATGAACGATATTTATGTCAATGGCTTAACCATTACCCATCAACAAAGTGATATGATTGGTGTCGTCATCGGTCGTGTGCGTGCATATGTTGTTATTGAAA
>CAZIZJ010000105.1:1656-4505 GCA_964543675.1 uncultured Acholeplasma sp.
CTTACTAAATGTTCAAGTCACTGGTCGCCATAACTTAGGTATGGCAATCGGTAAAGAAGATAACACAACTACGTTAATTTCAATTACCAATTACTTGAGTGATGTCAACATTACCTTCCAACCGGATCCATCCGACGTATTTAGTGATTACTATGGCTATATCATCGGTAATCCGGATGCAGGTAAGGCAACCGTACAAAACTACTTTGTTACTTTCCAAGAAAACTTTAATATGGGTCGTACAAAAGGATTAAATACAGTGACAGCGATTCTTCCTTCAATTGATGTTGTTGATGCTTTATGGTGGGAAACCAATCTGCCAGCCATCTACAATTCAGATTTATGGGAAATTGGTGAAGACGGACTTGCTTATTTAAAGTAAATATTCAAAAAATCTAGAATAAGAAGTGCGATAGAAAAATCAACATATCGCACTTTTTATTGTGTAAAGGAACATCATGCAAGCGACAGTACAACAAAAAAGACGTGATTATATCTTAAAAGGCAACCTGTTCAAAGTGATGCTCACTTTTACGCTGCCTTTAATCATTTATCAATTTTTCAATTACCTATACGGATTTGTTGATATGCTGTTGGTTGCAGACCTTGGTGCAAGCTTCGTTAACTCGGTCGTCTTTATTGATGAAATTAAAAGTGCCACCACTGCCTTTGGTGTATCGATTGCAGCAGCCGGCAGTGTGATCATCGCTAGACATTACGGGGCAAACGAAATAACACCTGCCAGAAAAAATGCAGCCAATGCCTTAATGCTAGGGGTCACCATCAGTTTAACGGTGACCATGATTATGGTTATTCTAGGAATTCCTATTTTAACCCTTTTTGGTGCCAATGCTGATAACAGAATTATCGAAGAAGGACTATCCTACTACAATATTCAGATGTTCACCATTTGTTTGATTACCATCAATAGCGTATTTATGGGCATAGAACGTGCCAAGGGAAATACTAAGTTCATCCTTTGGCTGAACTTAGCAGCAATGCTGGTTAAACTGGTTTTATCAATTATTTGGATTAAGCTCTTAAATGGTGATCTGGTTCATTTGGCATTGGCATCACTGATTGCACAATTACTAATTACAGTGATTGCAGTGATTACCATGTCACGTAAAAACAATGTACTTAAGATTGGACTAAGTGATTTAAGAATCGATAGAAGAATGATGACTGATATCATTATTTTAGCGATACCTGTCTTTTTAGGTAAATACTTGTTTAGCATGGGGAAAGTCATTATCAATGGGATTGCTCTGCTCTATCATCCGTTTGCTGTTGGCGCACTTGGTATTGCATCAAAAATTCATAGCGTCATCTCGTCACTGGCAAACGTCTTTGAAGAATCAGAGATGAGCGTCATTTCACAGAACTTAGGCAATAAAAATACAAAACGAGCGATTAAGACTTTCTTTATCGCATTAGGCTATGCACTTGTCATTTCAGTCATTGGTATGATTGCAGCCACTTTTTGGCTGGATTGGATGATTTCTGTACTGCTCGTCGGAACGCACTATACAGCAGAAAACATTGATGTCATTAAATCAATTTATGCATGGGAACAGTTCTCATCCATAAGTAGTGCGATGATTGCTGTTTCAACTGGTCTTTTCATTGCATTCAGACGGACTAAAATTGTCTTTTTAATCAACTTTCTAAGGGTATTTGTCTTAAGACTGCCAGTTTTATGGCTACTCTACTATTTAGTCGATCAAAATGCCTATTGGCATGTTGGATTCGTCATGTTTATCTCTAATACCACAACAATGATTATCGCCTTAACGCTTGCTGGCATTCATATTCGCAATGTTCGCATTTTTGGCGAGGTTCGCCTGCAATTAACCTAAATTATATACTTAAAAATAACAATAAAATAAATGTATGAAAGCGTTGACATTTTTTGTTTAATATGATAAAATTATTTTGAATTGCAAACGGCGTTTATCATGATAGACGATTCGCAGCAAATAACGCGCTAAAACTTGAAATATGACACAAATAACTGATATTCTTCATGATTTAATGGACGAGACAATGGAGACTCAACATAGGGGTACTCTGCAAAATCGAATAGTGATTGCTGCCATGCATCGTATCTCTCATCACTGACGCCATCAAATTGACAATGAATGAAATAAGTCTTACCATTTGCCCTCCAAGGTCTGGCAAGTCGCAGTTGATGATTAGGATTTTCCTTGGCAATCACGCATTCATTAAACACCAGACCAATTCCACCAGGAATGGTTGATGGTGCAGCGAGATAACCATCTTTATTAAGGATTAAATTGCATGATTTAAAGAATGCATTGCCACTGCCGAAAATGAAATCAACATTACCGGTAATAGCACATGATTCAAAGTATTGATTTGTAACTTCGTTTTGCAGCATTGATTGATCAAAGACATGTGCATATCTTTGGGTCAAATCAAATGGCAGCGGACCAATGAATAAGGTGTCTTGATTGCCTTTAATGATACAGCCTTTGAAGTGATTGTGATTGCCATATAGGGATAAGGCAATCGCCTGACCAATATGAAGACCAGAACCTGCATCATTTTCAAATGTGATTTGTTCGAAAGTATTATGATTGCCGGTGACGCAAAAAGTAGATGTTCTAAAAGTATTGTAAAGTAAACCGTCTTGATGCAGTTTGTAGCTGTAGTCATTATAAACAATACGTGTCGTCTGCGCATTCTTGCCAATCAGTTTGATGTTCGATGCACGCAAAACAAGTTTTTGACGGTAAATGCCTGGTGACAAATGAATTGTATGTGATGCGTCGCTGGCTAAACTATCAAAAACGGATTGCAGATTCATTTTGGGATTGACATGAATG
>CAZIZJ010000105.1:4515-4882 GCA_964543675.1 uncultured Acholeplasma sp.
GGGCTTAAAATATATTTGAAGAGAAAAATGGAATCTTTAAAAAAAATTGACAATTAGAAAATTTATGTGGATTGATATTATTATACTATCAATGATGGCGATAATTGGTGATTTGGTTGCATATTTTTCAATCAATCAGACAACAGAGCAAACAACCTTCAATGAAATCGTTTATATTGCACCAGGCATATGCTTTATCTTCCTATGTTATGTCAGATGGGGCAAAATGGGACTGGTAACAAACCTTGCAGTCTTACTGTTAAACACCTTGCTTTATATGGATCAGTTAGTAGTCAACCCAGCATACATCGTCATGTTTATTGCAGATTACTTAACTTGGATGTTGGCCCTTTATGTCAGAAGTCTT
>CAZIZJ010000106.1:0-4850 GCA_964543675.1 uncultured Acholeplasma sp.
ATAAACATATGCGCAAATGCCTTTTTAAGTTTCTTTTTATCTTTTGAAAAAAAGTGCAGCCAATTGTAAAAACCTTCAACAAAAACATCTGCTAAATATTCACTGCTGTTTTCTACGGTACTTGCCTGTTTAACCTCTAGCATCTTCTACCTACCTTCTATTTTATGAAACAACAACTTCACTGAAAAGTGCAAGGATATTTCCTTCAGAATCATTGAAGAAGCTCATCCAGTTTTCCTTGTTGCCTACTTTGGCAATCACATGTGGTTCTTGAATGAAACTGACGCCTTTATTAACTAGCTTTTCATAAACAGCTTGAATATCATCAACCCTATAATAAATGATCGTTGAAAGATTTTCTTCACCTTCATTGGCTTTAGAAAGGAAGAGTCTAACACCGCCGCAATTAAAGAAACTTAAATCGCCTGCTTTAAATAAAAGTTCTAACTCAAGTATTTCTTGATAGAATTTAGCAGCTCTTTCTGCATCTTTAACAATAACTGCTATTTGTCCAATTTGATTGATTAACATTTTTTACCCCTTATCAATGAATGGTTAGTTGATTTACACCTTTAGACTGCCACGAAATGCTCTAGCGCCATAATATGAGTCAGCACCATTATGATAAACAAATACTTGATTGTATCTTTTATCACAGAAAAGCGCGCCACCAAGCTCTCTGATACTATCCGGCGTTTTTATCCAACTCGATGTCTTCGTGTCAAATGAGCCTAACTTTTGAAGTGCACGATACTCTGCTTCCGTTAAGAGTTCAATGCCGATTGCTGCTGCAACATCGACTGCACTGTTCTCCGGTTTATGCAGTTTTCTGTCATTCAAAGCTTGTCGATCATAACATAGACTTCTTCTACCACTTGGACTTTCAGGCGAACAGTCACAAAATACGTATGCTCCTGCTACACTATCAAATTCAACAACATCTGGCTCACCACCAGTTCTTTCCATTTCATTTAATATAAATAGCTTATCCGGATTTTTCGTTAATCTGTCCAAAACATCAGCCCACTTTAAATCACGGTGTCGCTGCATATTTTTATCGAAACGTGATTTCAAAATACTTAGTAATGTTTCAACTTGTTTTTTTGTGAGTTCTTTTTTCATTTTATCTTTCCTCGTTTTATTAATCATAGATATGAATGCTTGTCTTACTTTGATCAATGTGAAGACAATTGTTAAACTTTGAGAATGCTGCTATTTTTCTATCTAACGCTTTCTTAAATTGTTTATCTTGTTCGTGGTTTTTGTACCATATGTTTTTTACAACAAGTGTCTTGGTTTTTCTGTCCACAGCCATTTCTATTTGACCGATTAAATCAGTGCCATAAAGTATCGGCAGCGCATAAGGCGCGAATTGTCTTTTTTCAGGGACATGGTAGATTTCCCAACGATATTCAAAATCAAAAATTGATTTGATCAGTTTTCTATCCCAAATGAAACTGTCAAGCGGTGCAATGAATTCAATCCTTTTATCTACTGCCTTTTCTTGAAGCAGTTTTTCATCTGCTGCAAGTATATAAACTGGTTCAGCAATACCTTCAATATGGATTTCAATCAATTCATTTTCCTGAAGCATTTCTTTGATATAGGTTCTTCTTGCTGGCGTTTTGAAACTCAAACCCAAGTAAGCATCTGATGATTTGGCATGAAGCATGCCAACCGCACCAATTCTTCTTTTGATTTGAAATTTATGAAAGTCACTTTCGGTTGTAAAAGGATCTTTCTGATTTAGAAAGGATGCATCAATATATTTTGATGTTAAGCCAAAATATCTTTTAACGCCATCGCGGTGATGAATGACTGCCTTGCCACTAAAGTATAAGGCATCCAAAATGGCTTGTCCTAAATTCTTATGTCGCCAGGTAAAAAAGTGTGATGGCAAATCAATTTCCAAATCGTTTGGTCTTACAGACTCGTTTTCTTCAAGTTTCTTTAATACATATGCCACCAAATCCATATGACTTTCGAGATTTCTCTCATAATAGTTTTTGTTTCTTTCTCTTTGTCTAGTCATTGCAGCCCAATCGGATACGGCGTAAATCGACATCACTTTATCCCATTGATCGACTAACAATCTATCTTTGTAAAGCAGTTCGTCAAGCATGTTTTTATCGTAATGCTCTATTCTAGAAAACAAAATAAGGTCAGCGTTTCTGCCACAAATATCAATCGGATCAAACTGTAAACATCCAGCTTGCCTAACAAAAGAAAGCACACCAGCTTTATCCTTAAACTGGTGGCTTCCAATCAGTCCTTGCTTAATTAATATGAATTGTCTTGCTTGTTCGATTGTTATGGTTCTAGTCTGCTGCATATGATAAGTAAACCACCTTTGTGAATTATATTTATCATTATAACATCCATCATTGCACTTGTTACTGCAGTTTACTTATAAATCGCTTGTATTTATTGGTATATTTAGGCAAATCAATTTTCCCGATGATAAATTCATAGGTTCCAAAAAGATGAAGCGCTTTAAGTTCTTTATCAAGTCGTATTCTTAAGTCTTCAACATCAAAATCACTGAGTAAATCCAAATGAATGCTGATTTTACCAATTTCTTCCTGAATCACTTGAAATTCTCTGATCAAGTCGCTTTCCGTAATAATCCATCGAGCAATTAAATCAGGAAAGACAACTTTTTTATTGCCGTCTTTATCAATGAAATAAATCAAATCGTCATTTCGACCAATAATTTTTTTAATCGTTCGAAAGGATGAACCACAGCTGCACGGTTCATCTAAAACAATCATATCGTTCATCCGATATCTAATCAGCGGTTGTGCTCGATTAATAAGGTTGGTAACAATCATTTCATAGCCGACAACATCTGGTTTTTCAATGAGTTGATTGTTTTCATCATATAATTCAACAAAAACTAAATCTTCATTAATATGCAACTTTCCTAAATGACAACTGCTGGCAATCTGTCCTTCTGATGCCTGATAAATCTCGATGACATCGGTTTTAAATGCTGTATTGAATTGCTCTTTATCACTATCTGTTAGTACCTCAGCATAGGTAATGATTTTTTTTAGTTTAACGTTGATTTGATTGCTTAAATGAAGGATTGTTCGAATAAATGAGGGTGGTGCCATTAAGATATTAGTTTTTTGATTGTTAATCATTTCAATCGCTTTTTCTGGTTCAATCATCGTTGATGTATAGTTTAATTTTAAAAATGGCGCATTGATGTCGTTAAATCCTTGAGAAAAAACTCTTAAGCAAAAAAGAATTCTCATCGGCAAATCCTTCAAACTCAAACCACTTCTTGCTAAAAAAACACCAGGTAGACGTTTGGTCAAACTTTTTGGCGTAATATATAAGCCTTTATTGCCAGATGTACCACTCGAAAGACCAACCACATACTCCTGTTGATAATATCCTAAATAGTCTTTATTAAGTTCTTTTTCAATGGCATATGCCATGACATCATCTTTATCTATGCCAACGGTATTTAATAAAGAAAAGTTTTCCATCATGATTGTTTTATCAATCGTTGGCAACAAATAAAAATCATTCATCTGATTAAATGCTTTATCTTTGTAAAGTTCTTTGTAAAATGGACTATGCACTACTGCATGGTCAAACATCTTTTTTAATGACCTAAACTGGATTCTTTCTATTTTTTCTTTGCTTCTCTTATACTGATTTCTTCTTAAATGCAGGTAGTCAGATATGAGCCTAAACATCTACTTTATACCTTCTAGTTTTTCTACTTTTGTTGAAATATTGACTTTAGAGAGCAGTTTGCCAATCATCCACTCCAAACCAAAACGATACTGCTTCTTTTCCCAATACCATAACCAAATACCCCAAAGGATTGCTAATGATAAACCATAAAGGATGGCGCCTGGTATGTCAAAGTAAATAGGGATGATTAAATTAAGTCCTGCAAATATTAGCGCACTGATGACTGATTCAATGAAAAATGGTGTCAAGCCGGCAACGCCGAAACGCTGAATGAATCTAGTAAAGATATTGGTTCTATCTTTGCCTAGGTCCAGTAAAAACAGACTGCCCAAAATCATCAGTAAGAATAAACCGATTTGAATAACCATAATGAAATACCATGTTGGATCAATGGCACGTTCAAGCATCGTTTCTGGAGCCAAAATGTAACCTGCGACACCGGCAACCAAATAAATCAAGCTGACTGGCAATACCCAAAGCAGCAACTGCTTTTTTGTTTGATGTTTCAGTAGTAAAGCAATCCAAATACCAAATAAGCCGAAGCTTACATAAGGAAATATCGGATTATTCTTGTTGACAAACCAATTCAGTAAAAAGATTATGCCGTAGTCATTTTCATCTCTTGCAGCAATATATACGTCATAAAGAGGAATACGAATATAAGATATTACCATAAATACTGTTGCCAAAATCAGCATCCAAAGATGTGTTTTTGGTTTATTTAAAAATTGTTTAAACAGTTTTAATACGATGCTGATGACAATGACATTAATACCAATCATTACGAGGCTGTCTACATACATTAAACGGTCAAAGGTTAATGGCTGAAACTGTCCATGATTAATCAAAGACACCAACAGACTCTCATCCATTGATCTGGTTTCAAAATGGATAATCCCTGGTCCGGTAATGATGAAGTAAAGATAAGCAATCAAAAGTATCAGCAAACCTTGGTAAATCATGTATTTGAATCTGCCGGCTTGTTTTTCTTTTGGCTGATTTAAATAAGCAACCGTATGTGAAATACCACTGACCATTGCGAAAAGTCCAGCAAACATCAACAAAAAGCCAATCAAGGTAATAATTAGCGTTGGATTATCTAAATCAACATCATAAACATCTTGATAAAAATAAAATCC
>CAZIZJ010000107.1:0-4847 GCA_964543675.1 uncultured Acholeplasma sp.
TATAACCACCACATTAAAAAGAAGATGAATCAAGTAATCAGAGATCATGCAAAAACAGTGATGGTCTCGACTGCCATTTCGCAAAATGGCAGACTCGATTTCATAACTGTCATTGTTGTCAATATCCGAATGATTAAAAATCTCGTGGTGATGTGTGGCTTTAGACCAAGTTACCGAAATCTTGCCAAGTTAGTCGTCAACGTTTTTACAACAGCACTGATTGCAGAAGGACTGGAAAACCTAAATATTTCAGATATCCTGCCACAGTCAACCATGAATATGCTAGGTGAAATTCCACTAATTAGACCCATCATGTCATCGGTCATTGAAGGTGTCTCTAATGCCCTTTTAACACTAAGAATCGGTATTGTAACAAGAAAGTACTTATTTGATGATGCAGCTGATTTAACCAAGGAAAAGATTCGTTTTGGTGCATTGATTGAAGCAGCCAAGCATCTGCCAATGGTCATTGCTGAGGGACTCTTTATCTTCCCTAAAACCATCATGAATTTCTTTAAACCAAAACCATCAAAAGTCAAACAATTAGACGAATAAATGGAATTTGTGGCTTTTTGCATAAATATATAATATTTACTTGACAAAAGCCATGAAATCATATAAAATAACACTCGCGTTGTACCACATAGAACAGGTCTAAAATGTCAATTTGACTACCTTAATAGTGTGTCTTCAAATCAAAATTAAGGAGGAAGCAATATGTTTGCAATTATCGTTACAGGCGGTAAGCAATTAAAGGTCACTGAAGGTCAAGAAATCTATGTTGAAAAACTAGAAGTCGAAGCTGGTGAAACTTATGAGTTTACAGAAGTTCTAGCAACTGATACAAAAGTTGGACACCCATATGTTGAAGGTGCCAAAGTTGTTGCAGAAGTCGTCAAACAAGGTAAACAAAGAAAGATCATCGTTTTCAAGTATAAGCGTCGTAAGAACTTAAGAAGAAAACAAGGTCACAGACAGCCATATACAAAATTGGTTGTTAAATCAATTATTGGCTAATCATGATTACATATACATTTAAAAAAGAAAATGGATATGTTAAATCAGTTAAAGTAACCGGTCACGCATTATTTGGTGAATATGGTACAGATATTGTATGTGCATCGGTATCAACTGCTTTAATTGTTACAGCCAATGCAATCGAAACTTTAGGTTTCAAAGATTATTTCTTTGCTAAAGTTGAGGAAGGCAACTTCGAATTAATGGTTCATCAGACCAATGATATCATCGAAGGATTGCTCAATAATCTATCATACACATTAGATGAGCTTGAAGCTCAATATCAAACCTACATTAAAAATCAGAAGGAGGCATAACGATGTTAAAACTCAATATTCAGTTATTCGCATCTAAAAAAGGGGTCGGATCCACTAGAAACGGACGCGATTCTCGTGCACAACGTTTAGGTTCAAAATTATCTGACGGGCAGTACGCATCAGCTGGATCAATCATTTATCGTCAAAGAGGAACTAAAATTCATCCTGGCGTCAATGTTGGACGTGGTGGTGATGATACTTTATTCGCTAAAGTATCAGGCACAGTAAAATACGAACGTAAAGGTAAAGACCGTAAACAAGTTTCAGTTTATGAAGCATAACTAAAAGGTAAGTCACTTACCTTTTTTTCTTGTATAATTAAAATAGGAGTTAATGATGAGTGTTTTTGTTGATGAGGTAGTAGTAGAAATTAAAGCAGGTCGTGGCGGCAACGGGAAAGTTGCTTTCAGACGTGAAGCGCACGTTGAATACGGTGGTCCGGCTGGTGGTAATGGCGGCGCCGGAGGCAGCGTTTATTTTGTTGGTGATGAAGGCAAGAATACATTAATCGATTTAAAATACAATCGACACATTCGTGCTAAAAATGGCAGCAATGGCGACATCAAAGGGATGCACGGCAGAAAAGCAGAGCATACCTATGTCAGAGTACCATTAGGTACACTCGTCTATGATGAAAAAGACAACTTAATCGGTGAAGTGCTTTATCACGGCGAAGAATTATTGGTTGCTAAAGGCGGTAAAGGTGGCAGAGGCAATATTTCATTTGCAACCAACAATAACCAAGCACCGGATTTTGCAGAACTTGGTGATTTAGGTCAATTGATGAAAGCCAGAGTCGAATTGCAGGTTTTAGCGGATGTTGGACTTTTAGGGTATCCTTCAGTTGGTAAATCAACACTGATTTCAGCAATTTCTAATGCGAAAGCTAAAATTGCTGCCTATCACTTTACAACACTTTCCCCGCAACTAGGCATGGTAGATGTTGGTGATGATTCATTTGTCGTTGCTGATTTACCCGGTTTAATCGAATATGCGCACTTAGGCGTTGGCTTAGGCATTCAGTTCTTAAAGCACGTTGAACGTTGCAGAGTGTTGCTGCATATTGTTTCTATGGAAAGCGACGATCCTTATCAGGACTATTTAAACATCAATAAAGAATTGGAACTTTATGATGAAGCATTGAAGTCAAGACTGCAAATCGTTGTTGCCAATAAAATGGACGCACCAGATGCCAAGGAAAAACTAGCTGATTTCAAAAAGAAATTAAAAGATATTCAAGTTTTTGAAATATCTGCCTTATATAAAGAAGGATTACAGCCATTAAAATATAAAATCGTTGAAATCCTAAAAACAATTCCAAAACTTAAACCAAAAGAAGCTACCAGACTCTATACATTCAATGAATCAACTGAGTCGAACTTCATCATCACGAAAGGTGATGATGGCATCTTTGATTTATCTGGCGATAAGCTTTACCAATTATTTAACCGTATTGATTTTAAAAATGATTCAGCGGTTAAAAGGTTTGCCAGACAATTAAGAGGTCTAGGCATTGATGATGCCTTAAAAGAGGCAGGCATCCAGCAAGGCGATATCGTTAGAATATTCTCTTATGAGTTTGAATACTTAGAATAATAATACTAAAAGACAAGAAAAAAACGCTATAATTTTAGCGTTTTTTGTTTAAAGGCGTAACTCTTTTTCGCATCTTTCAAGTCTTTTTGGTAAATTCTTTGTTCATAACTTTCGACTTTAGCTGCTGATACCTGAGACTTTTTCTTATAGGCATTGATCAATTGACCAAGTCTATCAAATGCATTTTTAAGTTCTTGATCAATCAGCAACAATCGCTTATCATAACTGATTGCTTTCTTTTCATCGGATTCCTGATAACCTGCTAGTTTTTCTTTTAAGTTATCCAGCATTCTGGTTTCAGTTTGCGTATATCGATTGATCAACAGACTATTTTTCATCTGTGTTGATTCTTCCAACTGTTTTAAGTTCTTTTGTTTCAAATCAATGATGTCAGATGCTTTTTGCGTATTTTTTTGATAACCGTCATGGGTTCTTGAAATATTCTTTTGATATTCGGTTTCTAACTGAACAACAGCTGATTTTAAGTTGGCATCAATTAACAATAACTCATTCTTGAGTTTTTCTTCGGTAGTCATGATTTGGTTTTCAATTGATTTAATGCGTTCTTTCAAATCATTTAGCACACTTTGTTTATCTTTTTGAAGGTTAGCTTTTAAAGTGGTGATGACTGTAATTTTTTCTTTGGCTAAACTTTCTTTTTGCTGGTTATGCTTCAAGAGGAGTTGCTCCTGGGTTTCTAAAAACTGAAGATTATTTTTTTCGTGATTGCTTTGTTTGACTGCCCGTTCTTTCATCAAGTTTGCTTTTAAGGTGTTTTGATCACGGTTTAAATCATCAAACAATTTCATGCTGCCTTTTAATAATGCTTGATAAAGGATATGCGAGTTTTTCTCAAAACTCTCCTCTAACTTGTAGAAGTTTCTTTCGTATTCCTTGATGATGTCATCAGTTAAATAAATCGGTTGACTTAGTTTTTGTGTCAATGTCTGGTTTTTTGTTTCATAGGATGTAAACAAATTGGTCAGTCGTTTCATTAACTGCTTATAAAAGGATAACTGCTGGAAATAAATTTTCGCATCAGCTTGTTGCTGAAGTAGCAGTGTCTTTTTCATTTCTTCGAATTCGACATGCAGTGCTTGCTTTTGACTGTCAATTTTTGCCAGTGGTCGATTGAATTTTTGAATTTCTTTATCAAGAATATTCATTTCTGATTCAATCGAGTTGATTTGACGAACCAAGTTATCAATGTCACTTTGTTGCTGCTTGATTTGTTTCTTATTGTCCTCTGCATTCATCTTTGATTCAATTTGATTGATTTTGGATTGCAGACGATCAATGTTTGAGTCTAAAACAACGATTTGATCGCTGATTCTCTTTACCTTTTTTTGGATGTGCGCTGCTTCATCATCAAGTTCGGTCATTTTAAGTTGATGTTCTGTTTCGATCACTTTTAAGTTGGTTTGATAACGGTAACCGGTTAAATCATTGATTTTGGTTTCATGATATGTTTTCATATCAACCAAGAATGCATCTTTGGCAGTTTCTTGAATATGACTTAAATGTTTGAAAACCTCCAAATACAAGTTAATGAAGTATTTGACATCCTCTGGATGTGCCGGCAATTGATATAAGTTAACCATCTCTAGCATAAAATGATGATGGATGTTATAAACAATATAGATTTGATTGAATAAGTAGTGAATTCTTGAATGAACGACATTTAAGTCTTTGGTCAGCATTTCAACTTCGGTGTTGATTTGTTCCAAATAATCTTCAAAATGAAGATTTTCTTCTTCAAACTGTAGATTTGCTCGGTGTGTACTAACTAGTAGCGATGTTTCTTGATGATAATAGTCATGAAGTGCCTGTTGTTCCTTTAAGGCATAGTCTATTTGTGTGGTTAAATCCAATTTAATCAAGGAATAATCCAATTCATAGGTTAGATTAGCCACATCA
>CAZIZJ010000108.1:0-4781 GCA_964543675.1 uncultured Acholeplasma sp.
GCCGTTGATTGCATCATCGATTATGAGCAAGAAACTCGCCTCTGGCGCTGACGCAATTGTACTTGATGTCAAGGTTGGTTCCGGTGCCTTCATGAAGAACAAAAAGGATGCCATTGAGCTTTCTAAACTGATGGTTCAAATCGGTAAAAAGGCTGGCAAAAAAGTAACGGCAATTTTAACATCCATGGAAGAACCACTGGGACATAAGATTGGCAATTCACTTGAAGTCTATGAAGCAATTGAAACATTGGAAGGAAAAGGACCTGCTGATTTAACTGAAGTGGTTTCAGTAATTACCGGTCATTTATTAAAAGATGCTGGTGTTTCTAAATCATTTGAAAGTGGTTATGAACTGGCAAAATCAACGCTTGAAAAAGGACTTGCGTTAGACACGTTTTATACCTTCATTGGTGCCCAAGGTGGCGACATTAATTTCGTTAAAAATAAACAGAATTTAATTGGTGATACAAAGCAGCATTTCATTACTGCAAATGCTGATGGTTATCTAGAAAAAATCGATGCATTAAACTTCGGTATTGCAGCCATGAAACTTGGTGCTGGCCGCATGAAAAAAGAAGATGAAATTGACTTGTTTGTTGGTATCGATTTACATAAGAAGATTGGTGATCCAATTAAAAAAGGTGAACGCATTGTCACACTCTATCATCATCAAAAAGGATTAAAGGATGCCACCGATTTGATTGAACAATCCTATGTGGTTGGACCAACCAAAAGACACATACCTTTAATTGAAGAGACGATTTATTAATGCGTATCATTGCAGGTGTTCATCGAAGCAGATTACTTAAGATGGTATCTTCTAAAGATACGAGGGAAACCTCTGATAAAGTTAGAGGCGCTGTATTTAATAGTTTGGCGGATCAAGTGGAACACGCTGAAATACTTGATCTATTTGCTGGTTCTGGTGCTTATGGATTAGAAGCATTGTCCAGAGGTGCAGCAACAGTATTGTTTAATGATGTTAAACCAGATGCCGTTAAAACCATTAAGGAAAATGTCAGTGCTTTAAAGGAAGATTCAGCATCCACCATCTGGCAATTAGACTATCAGGATGCAATAAAAAGAATTCAAGCAGAAGGTAGAAAGTTTGACATTGTGTTTTTAGATCCACCTTACCAGTTAGATGTTTATGAAGAGGTCATTTCAGCACTGGGAGAAAATGTTGTTAAAGCTGGCATCGTTGTTGCTGAAATGCATAAAGATAGAATAATCAATTTAGAATCAGTCAGCGGTTTTACGCTTTATAAAGAAAGAACTTACGGGATTAAAAAGATTAATTACTATATCAAAAATTAATGATTGTAATTTGATATTAAATAAAGTAAAATGAATATGGTTAACAAAGGAGTGATAACAAGATGATGGAATGGTGGCTAGTTTTAATAATTGGAATTGTTGCATTACTGGTTGGCGCAATAGCAGGTTTCTTTATTGCGAGATCATGGTTTAAAAAGTATTTAGAAAAGAACCCACCAATTGATGAAAGATCAATTAGAGAAATGTTTAGACAAATGGGAAGAACCCCATCTGAGAAACAAGTGCGTCAAGTATTGGCGTCAATGAAACAACCACAAGGTAAGTAATAATTAATGTGCATAATGGCACATTTTTTATTTAGTGATTCAAAAATGTATGTTTACCATTTGTAAACTGTGTAATTATATACTAAACACGTTAATTACACTATTGAAAATTCTGTTGTTTATTAAACATAAACTTTTTATGCCACATCGTTTAAGAACTTGAAAATGACGTATGGATACAACACCTTAATTCAAGTGCTCAAAATCAAGCAACAGTAAGTCAGTTATCAGCCAAAGAGAATTTACAAACTAGAGTCATCAGACTGTTCGAATTGAAATTAATCATACACACTAGTCCATAGTAGTAGAAGAACAATAAGTAAAAAGCATCTATATGTAAAAGATCAATATGTTTAGTCAAACGCGATTTTAGACGCTGAGCGCTTGAGACACACATTGTATCGACAAAAGTAGCTTCAGAGCCTCGTAAGCCTCTCTCCAAATTATTTTACATCATCATTTGATGTTTGTGATTATTATTAATTAGTAATTTAATAGGATAAATCCATTATAAATATAATCATTGGGTATATAGTATACCCTTTTATTTTGTTTAGACACATTCTTTTATTTATGCATTTGTTCCTATAATGTATATTATGTTAACCATTCATTGTGAGGCTTGTGGTGCTAATAAGTGAAATCATGTGGAAATGTTAATAATTATTTACGACCTAATTTAAGGCTTCTTTTGTTGGATTGTGTATAATCTATTTAAAATCGACTTAAATGGATAACTTTATTTCACTAAACTTCAGAAGGCGTCTGATTTATGTCATGTTGTATAATATGTTTAGGTGATGATATGAATAATAAAAGAATATTAATAGTTTTTACTGGTGGTACAATTGCAATGATCAACGACTTAGATATAATGAAGTCCGTGATGTCATCCGGTAATACCAGCATAATGAATGTAATTGGTGACACGTTTAAAGCGTTTGAAATCGAGTATGTTGAACACTCCTATCTTCCAAGCCCTTATATTACGCCACTGGACATGTTTAATTTAGCTAAACTTATAGATGCTAAAACTAAACATACAAAATACGATGGTATTGTGATTACGCATGGAACTGACACGATTGAGGAGGCTGCTTTCTTTTTTGATCTCTATTTTAAATTAGATATTCCAATCGTATTCACTGGTGCAATGCGCAATCTATCAGAGCTTGGATACGATGGCTTATCAAATGTTGTCTCATCAATTTTAGTCGCTGCATCTGATGATTCGAAAAATCGTGGCGTCCTTCTTGTAATGAATGATGAAATAAATTCTGCACTTGAAGTGATGAAATCTCATACGGTTGCATTAGATACTTTCAAGTCATTGGAGTTTGGACCACTTGGTATCGTCGATTCTAGTCATGTGATCTATCATCGCATGAATACAAATACTAAACACAATATTACAATTAGTAAACTTACAAAAAAGGTAGAAATTATTAAAGTTGCTGCTGGTTCTGATTCTTCACTCATTAATCTCTTGGTTGATCAGAAAATTGACGGCATTGTCTTAGAGGCACTGGGTCGTGGCAATGTTCCACCGATGATGGTTCCCGGTATTGAACGAGCACTTGAAAATGATATTCCTGTGGTGCTGACTTCTCGATGTCCGAAAGGTCGTGTCTTTGATACCTACGCTTACCATGGTGGCGGACACCACTTAAAAAAATTAGGTGTCTTGTTCTCTGGCAACTTACCTAGTCCAAAAGCGCGAATTCTGCTGATGATGGCACTAGACTTTGTCAGTGACTATAAGAAACTATCTCAATACTTTGATAATTAAAAAGGTGCGACATTTCGCACCTTTTGTTTATATTTATTAAACTTACGTTTTACTTGATTAATGGCAGAAAACTTGTACCATACTTTGGTTTTTCGGTATTAAAGTTATCGGCAATCGTATAACCGATATCAGCAAATGTTTTCATGATATCAAGCGATGCACCACCACTTAATTGATGACTATAAATAACTAGTGGAACATATTCTCTGGTATGATCTGTTCCATGAAAGGTCGGATCATTACCATGGTCCGCAGTCAGTAACACCAAGTCATCATTGCCTAACTTACTTAGGAATTCAGGCCGCTGTGTATCAAATTTTTCTAGTGCTCTACCATAGCCAATGGGATCTCTTCGATGTCCATAGAGTGCATCAAAATCAACTAAGTTCAGGAAGCATAAACCAGTGAAATCCTTGGTTGCCCATTCTGTAATTTGTTGCATCCCATCATCATTCGAAATGGTCTTTGAATACTGGTTAATTCCATAGCCATCAAAGATGTCATTAATCTTCCCTAAAGCTATTACATCATACCCTTTTTCATCTAAGAAATTTAAGGTGGTTTTATCGGTAGGTTTCAATGCATAATCATGTCTGTTTGAAGTCCGGTAAAAGTCATCCTTATTGACTCCTAAAAATGGTCTTGCAATAACCCGTCCAACCTTCCATTCCGGCTTCATTGTAATCGCTCTTGCAATCTCACAAATTCGGTACTGTTCTTCAATCGGAATAATCTCCTCGTGCATTGCAATCTGCAGCACGCTATCTGCAGAGGTATAAACAATGAGGTTTCCAGTCTTCATATGATGCTCACCAAAATCCTTAATGATTTCAGTCCCTGAAGCTGATAGATTACCAACAACTTTTCTGCCGGTTTTTGTTTCTAGTTCTTCTATCAGTTCTTTAGGAAATCCAGTATCAGTAAACGTTTGAAAAGGTGTGGTAATATATAGACCCATCATTTCCCAGTGACCAGTCATCGTGTCTTTTCCGTTAGATTTTTCTTGCATCTTTGTTACATAGCTTGCAAGATTCTTTTGTGGCATCACACCACGAATCGGTGCTATATTGCCGATACCCAGCTTTTCTAAATTAGGTAACTTCAAGTCCATTTTTTCTGCGATATGGCCGATGGTATTGGATCCAACATCACTGACAGTCCCATTGAAAAACAGATGTGCATCAGGTGATGCACCAATACCAACTGAATCCATGACAATCAAGAATATTCTTTTAAATCTCATCTTTGTCCTCCTTAGCTCTTGGATGTGTTTTCTGATAAACTTCTCTTAATCTTTTTTGTGAAATATGGGTATAGATTTGTGTGGTAGAAATATCTTCATGACCAAGCAAATTTTGTAGACTTCTTAAATCCATACCATTCTCTAG
>CAZIZJ010000109.1:0-4194 GCA_964543675.1 uncultured Acholeplasma sp.
TACCACGCCATGCAGTGTTGCCACCCCATGTTGAATGGGCGGTTAAGTCTCTGACATGTAGTTCCCAAATGATATAATCGGTAAATGTTTGAATGGTATCTGGTCTGGTGTCAAATTCCCAGTACGCAGGGTCGGTCTTTTCGAATTCAACAACCATGCTGCGAAGTCCATTAGCACCAGTTGAGTAACTGTATGGATCGGTCACTTCATTGGTGACGCTATTGTTGGTGACATTAAATGTATAGTATTTAGAACCATAGTCACCGTCAAGGACGACTTCCCAAACACCATTTTCAATTCTGGTCATTTCATGGGTTTCATATGGCAATGCTTCTGCTGAATCATTACCAAGTCGGTCATAGAGTGGATGTCCTTGATTGTATAGATTGACTGACACTGCTTGGGAAACTGGTGCCCATAATCTAAATGTTGTTGCCTCTTTAGTATGGATGACACCTAAATCACCATCATAGGTGAATGCTTCTTCAAAATCAGATGTATCGTATAAGTTTTGAAGTGATACTGTCTTTCTTGATGTTGATTCGCCAAAACTGACCTCTAAATCATAGATTTTAGTTAAATCGACATTTAGACCAGTAATTGTTTGCGTCAAATTGGCATTAAATGCACCAGCTTTGACTTCAACATCATCCTCATATACCTTATACGTGCTCGCAGGATGCGTTAAATTAGCTACAATATTTCTTTGGGCATTGAATGCCACAAATAAAATACTTGGTCGGTAATCCGGAATATTGTTTTCTAGATCAGCATCAGATGTACCGATTCTGACATCAGCTTGAACAAAATAAGCGTGCGCGACGCCTGATTTAACCTCGACGGTTGATAAATCGATGAAACGATCACCACCTGGTTCTCTGTAACCATCCCATCCACCTTGTTTAATGATAATGCCGACTCTGGTTGCATCAGGATATTCGGCAGTTAAATCAATTGAATAATAAACCCCGTATTCATCCTTGTTTGCTGCATCAAAATTAAACTGTTTGCCACCTAATCCGGTTGGCTGGTTTTGCCACATCCAGATGTTGAATCCACTATAGTCATCATTGTACCTAAAATAGTGAATCACCAGTGTGTGTGGTGTGTTTTCTGCATAGGAGACCGTCAATGTCACGATTCCTGCAAAAATGAGTGTTAATATTGTTAATAAGACTTTTTTCAAATGCATATACCTCCTTACGATACAAATATAACATAGATACATCTATTGACGGCTTACAAATGATAGCGATTACAATAAGAAACCGTTTGCATAATGGTTACGTTAGTAAAGCGTTTACATTGTAGAAGATTTGTATGATATACTTTAAGCGTAAGATGATTCAAAACAAAACTTTTAGGAGGGTAAAATGAAAAAGATTGTCTTATCTTTATTAGTTTTAGCTACCATTTTGGTTTCCTTGCCGCAATTATTTGCAGCACCAGGAGACAAAGGTAATGTCGTTGTCCACTTTAAAGCATGGGATGAGGACTATACCGATTTAGGTAGTTGGGGCTGGGGTCACAATAATTGGACATCAAAAGCCACATTTGATGGCGAAGATGAATTTGGTGTCTATTTTGAATTCAACGACTTAGATGAAGTCGCTGGATCAAATACGGAAACATATGGGTTCATCGCAGTACCTGGGGTTGATTTAGCAAATAACAACGCAGATTGGAATGCTAAAAAGACTTCTGATATTTTGATACCGAAAACCATTGTTAAAGGTGGAGAAACAGTACATGTTTATGTATTCCAAGGAGATCCGTCAGATAATGGTAAATCCACAGAAGAGAATCCAAGATATTTTGTCGCAGACAATGCAAACTATAACATGTTATTAGTTTACTTTGATCCGTCCGGTGCATATGAAGAAAATCTTGGTGTGCATAACTGGGATGGTTGGACAGAGTCAGCAACAGAGTGGGGCGTGCCTTTGCAAGTCTTCTCAACTGGTGGTAACACCGCAACCGGTTCTGCTGTAAAAGTTGGTATGCTACATGCAGCACCTGTGGCAGCTGATGCTGCACCAGATGCAGGTTTACTAATCTATGCTGGTGGCGATCCTAACAAAAAGACTGGCGATGTTAAATTGCTAGATGCATTAGGTTCAGGCACACATGCACCTGGTGATGTTGGATTTGCTTATGTTGTATCAAAAGGTGATGCATACACAGCAGGTGACAACGTCTACTACGGTAACGACAACTATGAAGAATTTGCACTTGAAGCATTCTCATTCAGATTAAACGGTTTCTCAATTGATTCAGGTACTGGTCAACCTCAAGGTACATTTGCTGTTAGACCAAACCAAATCATTGTGAAGACCTCTGCACAAGTAACAAATCTTTATGCTGTTGCAGAAACTGAGCAAGAACAAACTGCTGCTATGGCAACAATGACTGCTTGGTTTGAGGTTAGAGAAAAACTAACAGCAGGCTTTGGTCCAGCATTGACAATCGAACGTGTTGACTTTGCTCTTAGAAATGCAACAGTTTCTGATTTCGTTATTGTCTTAGCTGAAAATTCAGCATTGAATACTGACAAAGAATATGTCTTGTTCTTTGATGACGGCACCAATGAAGCGGATATTGATGTTGACATGGATACCGATGCACCAATCATTTCATTCCCATTATTAGGGGATGACAAAATCATCTTGGTACAGTGGGGTCAACCATTTGACTTAAATGACTTCCCGCTTTACTCAGCATTAGATGATAGAGATGGTGACTTAACACGTAAAGTATTCGTTCCAGCTGGTGCTAACGCAATTTTAAACACTGGTATTGAAGCGGATTACACGATCATGTTACAAGTTGAAGATAATTGGGGTAACGTTACTCAAGAAACATTTATCTTCCGTGTAACAAAGAATCCACAGGCTTAAGGAGGAAAAACACATGAAAAAAATATATTTATCATTACTCGTTTTATTTGTTGCAGTGATTGCTGTGGCATGTACACCTCCTGAAGAAGAAAACAACGGTCAAATCTACGATTTCTCAGAAATCTATCAGGAGAAAGAAACAATTACCGTTTGGATTGATGACCAAGGTGGCGAATATATGCAAGCTGTGATTGCAGCTTTCAATAACACACCTGCAGGTGAAAATATCATTGTTCAACACCAACACATGGGTACAGTTGATGCACGTGAAAGATTAAAGACCTTTGGTCTGACTGGTAACGGTGCTGATATCTTCCAATTCCCGCATGACCATTTGGCTGCTGCGATTTTAGAAGATTTAGTTTATGCATTACCAACCGATGTTGCTGGTAGAATTGGTGAAAGAGTTCATCCACTTGGTTTAGATATTGCAACATTATTATATGATGAGTCAACTGGTGAATTTGGACCTGGTTCAAATGCAACACCAAGACTTTATGCAGTACCTATGTCTTTAGAAACAATCGGTCTTTACTATAACAAGAACTTAGTTGAAACACCAGCAGCAACTTACGAAGAAATTCTAAGTGCTGGTGCAACATGGAATGCAGCTGACGCTGCTGATGATTCAGGTTTAACCAATACACAAAAGGGTTGGTACTACTTAGGTACTTCTTCTCATTGGGCTGACTCATACTTTATGCAACACATTTATTCAGCGTTTGGATTCACACCATTTGGTCCGAATTTAGATAACGCGAATGCTGTTGGCTTTGCTGATGCAGTTGATGCATTAACATGGATGGTTGAAGATCTAAAACCAGTTGTTACTGGTACAGGTAACCATAATTCAGTTGGTGCTGGTGCAAACTTTGTTGCCGGACACATTCCTTATATCATCGCTGGTCCTTGGAACATTGAAGAATACAACAATGCAACTGGTCTAGATTTCGGTATTGCGCCACTGCCAACCATTAATGGTGAAGAAACTGCACCTTTTGCTGGTGCGCAAATGGCTGCAATCTATAAGTATTCAGAGCATAAAGAAGCTGCAACTGCTTTCTTAGAGTTCTTAGCATCTGATGAAGCGATGAGACTTCAACTTGAAATGAAATATAAATTACCAGCATTAAAAGAAGAGTTACTGCCAGGTATCGAAGGCTTCTCAGACGACGAATACATGGTTGCAATCTCTCTACAATTAAGTAGTGCAGTACCAATGCCTACTATTCCTGAAGTTCAATACTATTGGGGTCCAGGTGAATCAATGATCATCTCAGTTTGGAACGTTGGTACA
>CAZIZJ010000109.1:4204-4711 GCA_964543675.1 uncultured Acholeplasma sp.
CGCCAAGTACAGCAGTTGTCACTGCTGAGGCTGCATACAATGCCCAAAAAGGCTTAGGCAGCTAGTATAAATAAAATAATTACATTATAAAAATATCGGATGAAGGCGATAGGTTAATTCCTATCGCCTGCATTTGGTTTTTAGTTTTAATAGAAAGGGTACAACATGAAGGCTTGGAGTATTATTAAAACTATTCTCTCAGGATTTGTTTGGGGACTAGGTCAACTCTTGAATAAACAATTTTTAAAGTCTTTATTCTTTTTTACGTTTTTCGCTATTTTTGTCACTTTAGAACTTGCAACATCCAAATACTTTTACACACCGAAACATGAAGATGAAATTGCTTTAAGTAAGATTACTGGTGAATCATTTGGCACTTGGTATGACAAAGCATTTTTCCAAACCTACGATGATCAAGCGATCTTGCAAAATAATGCAAATCCAGATTTCGAGGCTTTTTTGACTGAAATTGGTGTTTCTAAAGGTACAAACGGACAATACTATGGT
>CAZIZJ010000110.1:0-782 GCA_964543675.1 uncultured Acholeplasma sp.
TGCATCAGCCATTAATGATGTCTCAGATAAGACTGCCTTTGTTGTTAAAGATGATTTAGACACAATTATTTTTGATTCTAAAACCGACCCTAAATATCAAAATATTGCCTTATCCTTTGGTTATAATGAGGGTGAATTAGGCTTTATTTATCAAGTTGTTGAGTTTGAAGAAACAGCAGACTATCAGATTACCGTTTATGATTATCATGAAAATATTTATTATGAAGAAACTGTCAGCTTGACAGTGTTTGATATCAATGATTTGGATGAATCAGTTTTTAGTTTAGGATGGCATACATTTGAGCTTAGCGAGAAAATGGGTTTAACTGATAAATTGATTGCTGGCATCAGTCTTTATGTGGGCATTTATTTGGCACTGGTGATTGTTGGATTCGGTATTTTTTTCACAATAAAAAAGATAAATCGCAGTAAAACTAAGTAAGCGATTTCAAATATATGTGCATTTTTAACATAAAAGTACTACTTTTATCGTTTAGCACTTGTATTTTAGATTTATTATCTTATAATAAGATTAGGAAACCGATTTCTTAACTTTTTATAGGATGAGCGTATATGTCACTGAACACTCGTAAGATTAACATACAAAAGAACCAACCACTTGAAGAACTAGCGAGCCTTTCTAAATATGTTTCACAAGAAGGCATTGTACTACTTGAAAATAAAAATGATGTTTTACCACTCATTGACAAAAAGGTGGCAGTTTTTGGTCGCATTCAAACCGACTATTATAAATCTGGCACAGGCTCCGGTGGTTTAGTGAA
>CAZIZJ010000110.1:792-4601 GCA_964543675.1 uncultured Acholeplasma sp.
CATGTGGCATCGATCATTGACTGTTTGAAGTCAAGCCCTAGGGTACGGATTGATTTAGAATTGTTTGAAATTTATAAAAACTGGATTAGCGACAATCCGTTTGATCAAGGATCTGGTCAATGGGCATCAGAACCATGGGCGCAAAAAGAAATGCCGCTGGATAGTCAACGCATTCAATCATTTAGCAAGAAAAACGATGTAGCTGTCGTTATTTTTGGTCGTACCGCTGGTGAGGATCGTGATAACTATGCTGGCAAGGGTAGTTATTATTTAAGTGATGGCGAGGAGCTATTACTGAAAGAGGTCAGTCAAAGCTTTAAGCGCACGGTTGTAGTCTTAAATGTCGGTAACGCCGTTGATTTATCGTTCATGGACAAATACAAGATTGACGGACTGATTTTTGCGTGGCATGGCGGACAATTTGGTGCAGCCGGACTGGTTGATGTGATGACTGGTTATTTGTCGCCAACGGGTAAGCTGCCGATGAGTTTAGCTAGAGAGTTATCTGATTATCCGTCACATAAAAACTTTGGACATAAGGGTCAAGTTATTTATGAAGAAGATATTTATGTTGGTTACAGGTATTTTGAAACATTTAATCCAGCAAGTGTCAGATATCCATTTGGTTATGGACTGACCTATTCTAAATTTTTGATTGAACCATTGGTATTTGACGTCAACGATCGTGATATCTTTTTTGAAGTCAAAGTAACGAATACTGGAAAGTTTATTGCCAAAGAAGTGGTACAAGTATATTTAGAAGCACCACAGGGATATCTTGGGAAACCTAAAAAAGTACTGGTCGCTTTTTCAAAGACAAAGGGGTTAAAACCGGGTGAATCAACGACTGTTAAGCTGAAAATCGATTTGTTTAAGCTGGCATCCTACGATGATGTTGGCTACATTCATAAATCAGCTTATGTCCTTGAAAAAGGCGATTACCAGTTTTATATTGGTTCCAGCATTAAAGATGTCGTAAAGTACGGTTTAATTGAGATAAACGATGATTTGATTACCGAAATATTAAGCGAATTAAATGCACCGGTTCTACCGTTTAAACGTTTTAAACCGAGTGCTGATTTTAGTTTGCATCAAGAAGATGTTCCACTAAGAACGGTTGATTATCATCAGCGCATCGAACAAGAAAAGAAGTTGCCTTTTTCCGTGAATAGCGAAAACTATAACTTGCTTGACGTTTTTAACAAGCAAATAACCATGAACGAATTTGTTGGTTCTTTATCAGTTGACCAGTTAATCGAAATAACTAGAGGCGAAGGGATGAGTTCACCTAAAGTGACATCAGGTACAGCAGCAGCCTTTGGTGGGGTAACACCCGATTTAGCTGAAAAAGGCGTACCAATTGCGTGTGCTGCCGATGGTCCTTCAGGCATTCGGATGGATTCAGGCTTTTATGCATCCAGTCTACCAATCGGCATTTTACTGGCATCAAGCTTTAATTTGGATTTAGTTCAAACACTTTACGAACTAGTTGGTCTAGAGATGCGTGGCTATGACGTTGATATTTTACTTGGTCCTGGCATGAACATTCATCGCCATCCGTTAAACGGCAGAAACTTCGAATATTTCTCAGAAGATCCACTATTGACCGGCATGATGGCATCAGCCGTCATTCTTGGTCTGCAAAAGTCCGGCGTAACCGGTACGTTAAAGCATGTCTATGCCAATAACCAGGAAACGGACCGTTTTAATGTCGATGCCGTCATTTCAGAGCGTGCACAACGAGAAATCTATTTGAAGGGTTTTGAAATCGCCGTTAAAATGGGTAAAGCCCAAGGGATTATGACAGCATATAACCCAGTCAATGGATTATGGTGTGCCTCTAACTACGAAATCAATAAAAAGATGATTCGTGATGAATGGGGATTCAAAGGGATCATCGTTACTGACTGGTGGGCTAAAATGAATGATTTTGGCACCGAAGGCACAAAAACCAATACCAAAGCGATGATTATCTCGCAAAACGATTTATACATGGTCATTGGTGATGCCAAAGGTAATTCAAACAACGATAACAGTAAAGAAAGCTATGAACAAGGATTGCTGTCTTTAGCACAGCTTCAAACAACTGCAAAAAACATTCTTGCTTATTTAATCACGACCCCTGCCTTTTATAGATTACATGGACTTGACTTTAAGAAAACGTCTAAATCAGGTAAAGACTGGTTTAAAAAAGAAACCAATCAGCCATCTATTCCATTGATGATGTCTTTATCAGTCAATGGTAAGAAACATGAAATCAATCCGCTTGTTTTCAATCAGCGATTTAAAGATATTGAACTATTTCATAAGCTTCAGGCAAAGACTGAACGCATCGAAGTCAATGACTTATTTGATCATGCGGTTATCGTCAAGGAAAATGATGGCGAGCTGAATGTGTATCATTTGAATGCCGGCAATAAAAATCCTAATCTGAACCAATTGGTTGATATGAATAGTCTTTCAAATGAAACCTATCAGCTGTTGAATGAAAACGTCTGGGAACCAAATGTTTTACCATTTGACACAGTTGTTCATCAAAATGGTGGCATAGAGATTACTGATCAAGTGAATGTCACTGCCAAGGAAGCGCATATGAGCTTTGCAGTTTTGTCACCCAAAAGAGGCAAATACATCTTTGAGTTCAGTTTGTCAACCGATGCCAATGAACTGGCGCAATTACCGTTCTCACTTTATGCCGATAATCATCATAAAGCAACCTTAACGATTCATGGTACCAACAACCAAAGAATTACCACTAGAGCATTTGTCTTACTGGATGATGGAAAACATATCATTACATTCAAATTCAACAAATCAGGCATTCGTCTTTATGAGATCAAATGCATGCGACATGGATAGGAGATATATGGAAAAAAAGATTAGCATACATAAAAATCATGGTTATTACTTGCCGCTATTTAACTTAAAGGGATTAAAGTCATCAATTACGCCTTTTTTTGGCGGTGATTTAAAGATAGACCACCATCATTACGCGATTGAGCCGACATCAGAACTTAGTCTTTTTCAAAATAACTTATCGAGAAACGTTATTTTTACAGTTGGAGGTCTACAGTATTTCCTAAATGGTCAAACCAGTCACCAACAAAAAGATGCAGTCACAGTATCTGTTGGTCCGTTATACCAAATCGTTGAAAGAACGAATGATTTATTTAAATTAACGACAACCTCCTATGTACCAGTTGATGATAATTTAGAGGTTCACCAAATCGTCATTGAAAATACCAGCACCAAAAATATAGCAGTCGATGTTATTACGGCAGTGCCGATTTATGCAAGAAGTGCTGATAACCTAAGAGATCATCGACACGTCACTGCCCTTTTAAACCGAATTAAAGTGCATGAAAAAGGCGTTTCTGTCAAACCAACATTATCATTTGATGAGCGAGGACACTTGAAGAATGAACATGTTTACGGTGTATTTGCCAGTATTGAGGGCATCAAGGTCAATCGAAAGATTACCAATGTTGATGACTTTCTAGATGGCGGTTCATTTAGTTTTCCTTCAGGCATTTATCAAAAGGATACGAAGGTTCGCCAAGGCTATGAAGCGATTGGTGCCATTGGCTTTGAACCGTTTGATTTAAAACCGCATGAAACAAAAACACTGACATTGACCATTGGTATTCATGAAGACGAAAATGAAGCAGCAACGCTTCCATCCAAGTACTTTGATGAAAGCTATTTTAATCAGGAACTTGCTAGAACAAAGAACTTTTTTGAAAAATACATTGAACAGCTCAATTTTGAAATTTCAAATCAATCGACATCTGACTTATTGAAATGGGTTG
>CAZIZJ010000111.1:0-4568 GCA_964543675.1 uncultured Acholeplasma sp.
TTTATTTGCTACTTACGAGTATGAAGCAAATAAGTTAGTCGCTCAGGGTCAGCCAATCAATGAGAAAAACCTATCTAAGATCATGATTGACTTGTATAAGCACTATTATGACCTAGATATTACTAAAGAACCTGGTAAAGAATATGTTTGGGCATATATCCCACATCTTTTCCACACACCATTTTACGTGTATCAGTATGCCACATCATTTAGTGCATCCTTAAAGATTTATGAAAACGTTAAAACCAGTCAGCCAAAGGCATTTGAAAACTATATTGCTATGCTAAAGACCGGTGGTTCAATGTATCCGGTTGATGAAGCAAAACTAGCTGGTGCTGATTTAACCGATAAAAATACGTTTTTAGCTGTTGTCAAGCGCTTAGACAGTTTACTTGATCAACTGGAAGCGGCATTAGCGTAATTATTGTTGACTTATTGCTAATTTGTTATAAAATGAATGTAGACGTTGATAAGGGATAGTACCTAACATCGTATCAAAGAGACCTGCTGGCTGGTGTAAAGCAGGATACGTAACTTAGCGAATGGACCTCGGAGTCATACAATTGAATCTTAAGTGCTATATGAAAATATAGAACTAAGGTGGTACCACGGATAATTTATTCGTCCTTAGAAGTTATATACTTTTAAGGACGTTTTATTTATTTTTAAGGAGGTCTTTATGAAAAGACTCGTATCTGGTATTAAACCAACCGGAGAATTAACACTAGGAAACTACATCGGCGCAATTAAACAATTCGTTAAATTGCAAAACGAACTTGTTGATACAGAAAGCTTCATTTTTATTGCTGATTTACATGCGATTACCACCCCACAGGATAAACAACAACTAAGAAAAAGAGTGCGTGATATTGCAGCCATGTATATTGCCTGCGGATTGGATCCGAACAAAGTGAACTTATTTGTTCAATCAGAGGTCATCGAACATGCACTACTTGGTTACATTATGGAATCTACTGCCTATATTGGTGAAATGGAAAGAATGATTCAATATAAAGACAAGACAAGGAAACTTGCACGTTTGAAAAAAAACGACCTTATTTTATCTGATCCAGAAAATATCATCATTATAGCAAGAAAAAATCATGATGCATTTAAGAATTTCACAAAAGGTGTAAATTTAAAAGAAATCTATAATATACCCAAAAAACAAGAAGTTGATGCAAAGGTATATACTTCTTATGTTACTGAGAAACTCATAACTGATAATGACAAAAAACTTGTTTCATTATATATTGATACTGCTATTGGACCAACAAAAAACTCAATTATCGATGCTTATGAAAAAACATGTATTAAATATAATCATTCAATCAATATAATATACAACACTTATGAAAATCAGTCAAAGGAAATAATTTCTTTAATCGAAGATTATAAAAGTGGTACTAATTCGAAAACTTCCCTTTTGACTTATCCTGCTTTAATGGCTGCTGATATCTTACTATATGATGCAGACATTGTTCCAGTGGGAGATGATCAAAAACAACATCTAGAACTTACAAAAATATTGGCTACAAGATTTAATCATCAATACGGTGAAACATTCGTTGTGCCTACCGGTTTTACACCAGAACTTGGTGCTAAAATTAAAAACCTACAGGATCCAACTAAAAAAATGAGTAAATCTGATGATGATTCAACAAAATCATATATTTTACTTCAAGATGACATAAATCAAATTAAGAATAAAATCAAATCTGCAGTGACTGACTCGGATACCAAAATTAGATTTGACGAGAAAAATAAACCTGGTATTTCCAACTTATTGACAATCTATGCCGCATTAACTGACCAAGCCATTAAGGATATTGAAAAGAAATACGAACACGAAACATCGTATGCTGGATTTAAAGAAGATTTAGCAAGTGTTGTTGCTAATCATATAAGTTCAATTCAGATACGTTACCATGCATTAATTAATTCAAGTGAATTAGATGATATCTTAGATGAGGGTGCTAAAAAAGCAAGCCTTATTGCTAAGAGAAAAATATCCAAGGTACTCTCTCGCCTTGGGCTACAAAGAAAAAAGTGATTTCAAAAATCACTTTTTTTGTATTTCCATCCTCATTTGATATTTGGTTACTGGATACTCGTGTTCACCGTCTGCCTGTAAAAATGCTGGTTCTTCAAATTCAACGGTAATGTCTTGACCTCGGTAAAACTTAACCCATCTTTTAAAGATTCGGTGCCAACCAAAATAAATGGTTGGAAAAATAATCATCAATAGGAGCTTAGGTACATTTTTTACAATGACTAGTTCAATTTCTTTTTGGGTTCTTTCTTTCTTAGGGGCAATCATCATGCCACCACCGAAATACTTAGAATACATGCAAGAGGCAAACCACAGTTTCTTTTCTTCAAAGCTTTCTCCATCAATCGTGATTTTGGCTTTCACTGGTTTAAACTGATAAAATGCCACCATCGCATTCTTAAAGTAGTTTGACTTGTTCTTCTCTGATTTTGACTTATTGACCTTGTATGCTACTAGTCCATCTAAACCAACGCCGCCACCATTAATCACTCTCATTCTTTTCCCGTTTACATAAAGAATGGGTAAATCTTGAATATATGGTTTGATATTGCCGAGTTTATTTTTAACTGGTATGCTTCTAATGAAATCATTGCCGGTTCCCGCTTTATACAAATAAACTTCCGGCTTAATTTGATAGCCTTCAATTTGATTGACGATTCGGTGCAGCGTACCATCACCACCCAAGATGATGATTCGGTCATTCTCTGAACGTTTCTCTAAAAAATCTTTGACATTAACAATCGTCAAAAGATTAGTTACTAAAACTTCTCTACTTTGTTTGATGAGTTTCTTTTCTAGTTTTTGAGCTAATTTGACATTCTTACCTTTGCTGGACAAAGGATTATATAGGATGATATCCATATTATTTGTTAGAAAATATACCTAGTGCGTATTTTTTCTTTCCCCTTCTTACAATAACAAATTTGTCATGTGCTTTTTTAATATTTTTCATCGTCCATGTTAAGTCACTTATTTTTTCACCATTAACCGTGACTGCCCCTGACGAAATGAATTCGCGTGCTTCTCTATTGCTGCTGGATAAGCCACTTAAATTCAGTGCTTCAACGATCGTTTGATCATCAGTGAATTCAAAGGTATCTAAAACCTTTTCCAAGGTCTTATATGCACTGGCATCCAATCTAGAGAAATCACCTGAAAATAAAGCTTCGGTTACTGATAATGCAGTATCCAGTGCTTTTTTTCCATGAACAAAAAGAACAATTTCTTCTGCCAGTCTTTTTTGAGCAATTCTTAGTTCTGGATTTTCTTGAGACTTTTTAAGCAGGTCTTCGATTTCAGTTCTTTCTAATACCGTTAATAGTTTAAGGAAGTTTTCAATGTCTGCATCACTCGCGTTAAAGAAATACTGGTAGAGTTCATAAGGTGATGTCAGGTTTTCATCCAGCCATAATGCACCGGACTCGCTTTTACCGAATTTTGTTCCATCGGTTTTTAAAAGGAGTGGCGAAGATAGCCCTACTGCGTCATTTTCACCAATAACTTTTCTAATCAGTTCCAGTCCAGCCGTAATATTTCCCCACTGATCTGAACCACCAAACTGAATCTTAACATTCTCGTGCTTAAAGAGATGCAGCCAGTCGATTGCCTGCAAGATCATATATGAAAACTCAGTATATGAAATACCGATATCGAGTCTTTTGGATACCGTGTCTTTAGCGAGCATATAAGAGACATTAAAGTACTTACCATAATCTCTTAAGAAAGTAATCATGTCTATTTTTGAAATCCAGTCATAGTTATTGACATAGACGGTATTGCCGCTTAATAGTTTTTTAATTTGGGTTTCAATCTTCTTGGCATTTTCAAGCGATTGTTTTAACGTCAACAATTTTCTTTCTGATGTTTCTTTAGGGTCGCCAATCAGTCCTGTCGCTCCGCCAATTAAAACAACCGGCACATGTCCGTGCTTTTGAAGGTATCTCATTCTAACCACTTGAACCAAGTGTCCAACAGTCAGTGATTCACCAGTTGGATCATATCCAACATAAAACTTAACGCTTTGGTTGTTGAGTATTTCTTTGGCACGTTCTTCGTTGGAAACATCTTTGACCATGCCGCGCCATATCAGTTCATCAAATAAATTCATAAAGTTCTCCTTTTAATAAAAAAATCCTTAGACTAAAAACTTAGTCTAAGGACGAATAATTATCCGTGGTACCACCTTAGTTCGTATAATTAAATATACGCACTCATTGTTTATGCTAATCTCCTTTGTTGTAATTCATAGGAAACATTACTTCTGGTTTGCATCAACCACCAGATTTCTTTTGTTAGTTGTTTCTACTACTAAAGACAAAGTCATCGATCGATTAAATTGATTCGCGTTCAAAAATATGATGTGGCAAGATAATTCCGGTATTCTCTACACCTTTAGATTGCATCAACTTGGTCAACAGTCTCATTGATACTGCACCAATGTCATAAACCGGTATATCAATCGATGTCAATCCTGGTCTTGATAATGCTGCATACTTAGTATTTTGGAAGCCGGCAA
>CAZIZJ010000112.1:0-4565 GCA_964543675.1 uncultured Acholeplasma sp.
GGTAGGATATTCTTTGTAACATAATCATGGTTTTCCCTGAACCTGCCACACCACGAACAACGATATTTTTATTAAAATCTGTTCGTGAAATATTATTTTGATTTTCGGATATTGTCTTAATAATATCCAAAACTAATCCTCTTTGTCTTCTTTCGTGTAATACATCAATCAAGAAGGGATCGGTTATGTCGTTTTGCGCAATATCAGAATTGATAAGATATATTGGATACATTGCATTCAGTCTATCATGATTAATTTTATAGTCTCTTTTTACATATACCCTAAGTAGATTGCCGTCCGTGTCTTTTCCAAATAAGATATTTTGACTTTTAAAAAGTTTGTTAATCTCATTATGGTGACTTACAACTAATAATTTATGATTGACAACTAATTCTTGTTTTCCAATGTAAATGTCTTTGTATTGTTTTTTTCTTTCATCTACAATAATGATGCGTGAAAAGTATAGTTCTACCATCTTTTCATTTTCTTTTCTAATAAGTTCTCTATCTACAGCATCTAAAATATGTCTGTCAGCATAATCTGAAATATTTTCATAATCAATAGTGTGCAGTTCAATATCAACATTTGTAGTTTGGTATGTGCGATTACTGATCAATTTACGGATATGCTTTTTTGTTTCATCATAAACAGTACTGAGATATTTTTGTTCAAGGACTTGATGGTGCGATTCTTCTCCGATTATTGATTCCAAGTTGATAAATGGCAAATCCGCCTTAACTTCATCTTGTTTCGCTTTTTCATTGGCGAAATCCAACGCATAACGACTAATACCTAAAGAACGAGGTACAGCAAAATTCCCCTTCTTTGGTCCGTTTGGAACCAAACTAATAAATCCTACTTCTTCATTAGACTCTTTTTCAACTTTTTCTTCATTTCTGTGCAAATTTTTAAATCCATTTTTTTCGAAAAGTTCACTGAGTTCATCAATAATTTTACTCAGTGAATAGTAACTAATCTCGTAATATTCAACCTTGCCACCGACTACAGGATTTTTATTTATAGATATCCTTAAGGCATTTGAACCAATCTGATCAAATCGAGTTAGATAATATCCATGCCTTTTTTCAAAATAAAAATACTCTCCATCATCTTCAATTTTAACTTTGTACTTCTCTGCTAATGGGAAAATCACATCTTTAAAAATGGCATTTTTATTCAATATTTCATATATTTTACTCATTTTTACACCCCTAGTATAATTAAACAAATTATAGCATAGAAACGTGCACATTTGCTTAATGATGGTAATCAATTAACCGCAATAATCAGATGAAATATTGTTATGTAAATATTATCTGTTCTATTTCCATAAATAAAAATCACAGTGATGTGATTTTTATTTACAATATTATGTATTTAATTTTATTAATTGTATCTTATTATTTTTATAAAGTGTATCTAATTAGATTGTTCTACAGTTTCTGGTGTTTCGGTTGGGGTTGCAACTCTGACACCCTCTTTAATCAAGTTCTTAACAAACAACGGCACAATCGATATGATAACCATCGCTACACCACTAAACAATATAATGTGTGATACATCTATGACATCTGCAAGTGGACCAAATACTAGCATCCCTAGTGGCATACTAATGGTATTAATAAGTCCAAATACCGAGAATACTCTGCCGATGTATGCTGGATCAACCTTTTCTTGGATCAGTGCGACAAGCAATGGACTACTTAATGCAATAAATAGTCCAATAATACCCCAAACACCAATATAGAACCAAAAGTCAAATGGCAATCCTAATCCAACTGCACCTACCCCAATGATGATGTTAGCCCAAAAATAAGTAATTAGCCGGTTTTTAAAACCACCCCAACTAGCTATGATAAATGAACCAATGAGCATCCCAACCCCAAAAACAACCTCTAGTGCGGACAATCGCCATTCTTCCGGACCAAATACTCTTGCTACCTGCAAGTAAGTTAAAAATGCCGGTGCAGCCACCATCATCATTAGTAAAAAGCCAAATAACAAGATACTGAATATCAGTGGATTGGTAAATGAATATTTAAGACCTTCTTTAATGTCTTTAAAGTAACTAATCGGTTCAGCCTTAATCTCGGCATCATGTTTTGGTATTTTAACCAATATCACTAATAAAAAGACTGCAATTCCTGCTGTAATGACATCAATGAAGAATATGTATTCAATTGGCATTACTCTAAACAAAAATCCTGCAAGTAACGGCATTAAGACCATTGATGCCGATTGGATGCCTTGTGCGATACCTTGAACTTTAACCAGTTTATCCTCTGGAACAATTTGTGGATAAACTGCTGAAACTGCCGGTTGATGGATCGATTGACCGATTGCTCTTACAATAGAAACAACAAATATAATCCATAAATCTCTAATCTCTAAAAAGAATAATACGGCAATGACCAATGTAACAACAGCAATCAACAAATCTGCCGTAATCATCAAAAACTTTCTATTCAGTTTATCTGCCCATACTCCTGCAAATGGTGAAATCAGGAAAGCCGGAATCGTTGAACACAAGACCATGATGGTCATCATTAATCCTGACTGCGTACTTAAGGTTACATACCACATGATCGAATACATCACAAGCATTGAACCCATCAATGAAACAGTTTGACTAACCATGAATGTCGTTATATCTTTTTTCCAATTTGACATAAAAATCTCCTTAAAATGACGCGTAAGGTTATTTTAACAAATTGGCGGTTGTTTCTGCATATGATTTGCTCCCTTAACATGCTACCTTTAATGTTAGAGTTGTTTTCTAATTATTTTATTTTTATGCATAATCTTCCTAGGATAAAAAAACTAAACGCATTTATCTTTCATCATATTCAACAAATATATATAAAATACGCTAGAAATTAATCTCTAGCCTATCCATATAGTTGTGGTTCAATATATATTTTTTCCTTCTCTACATAAAAAGCAATAAAATAAAATGGCACATTGACAGCCAAAGCTATAAAAAACATTATATAAATCCATATCAGGTTTAAACCGTCATCATTTTGAAGATCATTCCAACGCATGTATGTTGTATCTAAATCTTCCAACCCCATGACATACTTGTCATGGTAGAATGTGTAAACAATTAAATCTTTCCCAACAAACGCATTTTCTTCAAACGCTTCAGCATTAAAATAATTCATATGGCTAGATCTAATTGAATAATTGTTTATCATGTAATCGCCATCTTCATTAAACCCATAGTTTTCTAAATCAATGACTACTGGACTTGGATCGCTGTACGTATGATATTCATCATTTAAGATGCCAACAAATAGTATGGCCAGACAAAAGAAGGATATGAATAACGCCACGATCAGCGATATAAGTCTTATCAATATTTCTAGTATTGGATTTTCAGGATACATAATTTATTCCTCAAATCAATTTTATCATTTATGAAATGTTAATTGTTCATTTTCAACAATTGAAACGACTTAAAGATTAAAGAAAAACGACCACCAAAATGGGGTCGTTATTACAGGTCACCTTCATATTTAATCCAATTGTCCTTATCAACGACTTTGATGAAGCCTTCTTCAGTATCTGAAAGAATCGTTGATCCTTGTCCTTTGTAAAACTCCAAGTCATCCAAAATCTCTTGATTAATAATTTCACCTGGAATAACCAACGGTATGCCTGGTGGATAGACCATGATGTTTTCGGCTGCAACCTCGTTTAATGCATCTTCAAATCTTACATAGCGTTTTGGTGCATGATACGCCTCACGTGGTCTTGCATAAGTATCTGGATAAGTAAATCTGATTTTATGTCTGATTTCATTTTTGGTCTTATGTTTCTTAAGGTTCTTTAATCCTTCAATGAACTTATCTAAATCCGCTTTTGTTGTTCCAATCGATAAGACAGCTAGAATCAGATGTGTTTCTGCTAGTTCCATTTGAATATTGGATTCGGCAGATAAGATGTTATAGGCATCAAAACCGGTGATTCCTAAATCAGATACCTTAACCATGATTTTGGTTTCATCATAGTCGTAGCCTTTATGGTTCCAAACATATTCTTTGGTGATGGCTTTAAAGCCTTTGATCTTATTGATTTCTTTTCTAGCATAATCCGTTAACTTGATGACCTCTGCCAGTTTTTCTTTTCCGTGCAATGCCATATAGCTTCTGGTGGTATCCAAGGATGCCATAAAAAGTGATGAGGGCGATGTTGACTGTAAAATGTTTAAGGTTGATTGTACTCTGTTTGGATCAACCAAATCTCCTTGTAAAAGTAAGATCGATGATTGTGTCAATGAACCAACTGTTTTATGAATAGAACATGCTGACATGTCGGCACCTGCCTGCATCGCAGACATTGGCAGTTCATCAGAAAAACCAAAGTGCGCGCCATGTGCCTCGTCAACTAAAACCATCATGTTGTATTCATGTGCAATTTTAACAATTTCTTTCAAATTTGATGTAACCCCAAAATAAGTCGGGTTAATAACGAATACTGCCTTGGCATCAGGGTTTTCTTCAATCGTTTCTCTTAGCTCGGATAAGATAATGCCGTTTGCTATTCCTAGTTCTGAATCCATG